>NZ_CP048810.1:6647500-6730360 GCF_013347965.1 Pseudomonas bijieensis
TGGACCGTCCCGGCGTTCCAGGCGACCGTGCGGGACGGGCGGGTCTATGGGCGTGGCAGTTGCGACATGAAGGGTTTCATCGCACTGGCCATCGACGCCATGCTCGATGCCGCCGACCATCCCTTGAACCGGCCACTGCAACTGGCGCTCTCCCACGACGAGGAGATCGGTTGCGTCGGTGTGCGTCGCTTGCTCGACGTGCTGCACCTGGCGCCGGTGCGGCCGTTTCTGTGCGTGATCGGCGAGCCGACCAACATGCAGTTCGTGCTTGGCCACAAGGGCAAGGGGTCCTATCGCACTTACTGTCGTGGCCTGGAGGCGCATTCGTCATTGGCGCCGCGCTCGGTCAATGCGATTCACGTGGCCTGCGATTTCATCGCCGCGCTGCGCCAGAGCCAACAGCAATTGCAGGCGCAGGGCGCCCAGGACGCGGATTACGACGTGCCCTACAGCACCGTGCATGTCGGGCAGATCGTCGGCGGCAAGGCACTGAACATCGTGCCGAACCTGTGCACCCTGGATTTCGAAGTGCGCAACTTGCCGGCCGATAACCTGGACTTGTTCCTGGAACAACTGCGTGAGCAGGCCGAAGCGATCGTGCGTGAAGCCAAGAAACTCTCCAGCGTCGCGGACATCGAGATCGAAACCCTGAACGTCTACCCGGGTCTCGACACCCATCCGAGCGTCGAGGCGGTGCGCTTCCTGAAAAACTTCGCCGCCCCCGACACCGGCACTGCCAAGGTCTCTTTCGGCACCGAAGGCGGCCTGTTCAAGCAGCGCCTGGATGTGCCCGTGGTGGTCTGCGGACCGGGCTCCATCGAACAGGCGCACAAGCCTGACGAGTTCATCGAAATCAGCCAGATGGAGGCGGGGGAGCGGTTTTTGGACGGGTTGCTGGGTTCCTTGAAAATCTAAGCCATACACTGAACAAAATGTGGGAGTACGCCTGTGGGAGCAAAGCTTGCTCGCGATGAACGATGACACGGTCTTGATCAATGTCGCCTGATGCACCGCAATCGCGAGCAAGCTTTGCTCCCACAGGGTTTGGTGTTTAGCCTGGGGCCTCGGTAGAGCCTGCCGTCCCACCTCGAAACTTCAGCATCCAACACTGCCCAAACCCCGCTTTCAGCATCCTGCCCCGTGGCATCTCCTTAGACTGGAATCACCTCGGAACAGGACGCGACCATGCTCAAGAATCAATTGAAAGACCCCAGCCTGTTGGCAGAACTCGCTTACGTCGACGGTCAGTGGATCGGCGCCGACAATGCGGCCACCCTGGATGTCATCGACCCGGCGACCGGTGAAGTGCTGGCCCGGGTACCGGCCATGCAAGGCGTGGAAACCCGCCGCGCCATCGAGGCCGCCGAGCGTGCCTGGCCGGCCTGGCGCGCGCGTCCGGCGGCTGAGCGTGCGGTGCTGCTGGAGCGTTGGTACCAGGCCATGATCGACAACCTCGACGACCTGGCGCTGATCATGACTCGGGAACAGGGCAAGCCGCTGAGCGAAGCCAAAGGCGAGATCCGCTATGGAGCCGGCTTCGCCAAATGGTTTGCCGAAGAAGCCCGCCGGGTTTATGGCGAAACCATTCCGGCGCCCAGTGGTGACCGTCGCTTGCTCACGCTCAAGCAACCGGTGGGCGTCTGCGCCGCGATCACCCCGTGGAATTTCCCCAATGCAATGATCACTCGCAAATGCGCACCCGCCCTGGCGGCGGGTTGCCCGGTCATTGTCAAACCCTCCGACCTGACGCCTTTGTCAGCCTTGGCCTTGGCCGTTCTGGCTGAGCGGGTCGGGATTCCGGCCGGGGTGTTCAACGTTGTCACCGGCCTGCCGGCCGGCATCGGCGAAGAACTGACCGGCAACCCGACGGTGCGCAAGATTTCCTTTACCGGTTCCACCGCAGTCGGGCGGCTGCTGATGCGCCAGAGCGCCGAACACATCAAGCGCCTGAGCCTGGAACTGGGCGGCAACGCACCGTTCATCGTGTTCGACGACGCTGACCTGGAGCAGGCGGTGGCCGGAATCATGCTCAGCAAGTTCCGCAACGCCGGCCAGACCTGCGTCTGCGCCAACCGCATCCTGGTGCAGGACGGCATCTACGAGCGCTTCGCCGCGCGGCTGGTGGAAGAGGTGGGCAAGCTCAAGGTCGGCAATGGCCTGGAGGCTGACGTGACGATCGGCCCGCTGATCAACCCGGCCGCCGTCAGCAAAGTCGCCCGGCACATCGACGATGCGTTGAGCCAGGGCGCGCGCCTGCTCTGTGGCGGTGTTCCCGAGGGCGACAGCCAGTTCGTCCAGCCCACGGTGCTGGGTGAGGCCCACGCCGGGATGTTGCTGGCCAACGAAGAAACCTTCGGCCCGGTCGCGCCGCTGATGCGCTTTACTACCGAGGAGCAGGCCCTGGCCCTGGCCAATGCCACGCCGTATGGCCTGGGCGCTTACTACTTCACCCAGGACCTGCGTCGTTCATGGCGCTTCGGCGAGGCGCTGGAGTTCGGCATGGTCGGGCTCAACACCGGGCTGATCTCCATGGAAGTCGCCCCGTTCGGCGGTATCAAACAGTCGGGCCTGGGACGCGAGGGCAGCAAATATGGCCTGGACGAGTACCTTGAAGTCAAAGCCTTCCATATCGGTGGGCTGTGATGCGGCCAGCGTTTGAACAGACATTAGGGAGCCATGATTGATGAGCAAACCATTTCGCATCGCCGCCATCGCCGGCGACGGTATCGGCAAGGAAGTCCTGCCGGAAGGGCTGCGAGTCCTGGAGCAGGCCGCGAAAAAGTGGCAGTTGTCGCTGGACATCGAAGTGCTCGATTGGGCCCACTGCGATTACTACCTGGAGCACGGGCAAATGATGCCCGCCGACTGGTTCGAACAGCTCAAGGGCTTCGACGCGATCTACTTCGGTGCCGTGGGCTGGCCGGACAAGGTGCCGGATCACATCTCCCTGTGGGGCTCGTTGCTCAAGTTTCGTCGTGACTTCGACCAATACGTGAACATTCGTCCGGTGCGCCTGTTCCCGGGTGTGCCGTGTCCGTTGGCCGGGCGCGAAGCGGGGGACATCGACTTCGTGGTGATCCGTGAGAACACCGAGGGCGAATATTCGTCGGTCGGCGGCAAGATGTTCGAAGGCACCGAACATGAGTTCGTGCTGCAGGAGTCGGTGTTCACCCGGCGCGGGGTCGACCGGATCCTCAAGTTCGCCTTCGACCTGGCCCAGACTCGACCGCGCAAACGCCTGACGGCGGCGACCAAGTCCAACGGCATCTCCATCAGCATGCCGTATTGGGACGAGCGCACGGCGTTGATGGCCGCGCAGTACCCGGATGTGCAGTGGGACAAGCAACACATCGACATCCTCTGCGCGCGCTTCGTGTTGCAGCCGGATCGTTTCGATGTGGTGGTGGCGTCGAACCTGTTCGGCGACATCCTCTCCGACCTGGGCCCGGCCTGCGCCGGCACCATCGGCATCGCCCCATCGGCCAACCTCGATCCGTTGCGGCGCTTCCCGTCGCTGTTCGAACCGGTGCATGGTTCGGCCCCGGATATCTATGGGCAGAACATCGCCAACCCGATCGCGATGATCTGGTCCGGTGCGTTGATGCTGGACTTTCTGGGTAACGGCGATGAGCGTTATCGCGCGGCCCATGACGGGATTCTCAAGGCCATCGAGCGGGTGATTGCCCAAGGGCCTATCACCCCCGACCTGGGTGGGCAGGGCTCGACCCAGGATGTTGGCCGGGCCATCGCCGACGCGCTCTGAGATTTAGCCAGGCACGGACGCCTGCCTCACCTGTGACCCCCTTTGCCCGCTCACACTGCGGGCTTTTTTTTTGCCGCCAGCTTCCCATCCACCCCAACTCCCCTGTGGGAGCGGGCTTGCTCGCGAAAGCGGTGGGTCAGCTTGCGATGCTGTTGGATGTACCGCCGTCATCGCGAGCAAGCCAGCTCCCACATTTGATCAGGGGTGTCCTTCGGCTTTGCGGCTAGCGCAGGTCCACTGTGGGAGCGAGCCTGCTCGCGATAGCGGTGGATCAGCTTGCGATGATGTTGGATGTGCCGCCGTCATCGCGAGCAGGCTCGCTCCCACATTTGATCTGGGACGCCCTTCGGTTTTGCGGCTGGCGCAGGTCCCCTGTGGGAGCGAGCCTGCTCGCGATAGCGTTGGGTCTGCTTGCGATGGTGTTGGATGTGCCGCCGTCTTCGCGAGCAGGCTCGCTCCTACATTTGATCTGGGACGCCCTTCGGTTTTGCGGCTGGCGCAGGTCCCCTGTGGGAGCGAGCCTGCTCGCGATAGCGGTGTGACTGTCGTACGCCGGATTATTTGACGACGTAGACCTTGCGTACATAGACGCTGCTCTTCCAGGCACACGGCGCATTCAGGGGCACGAACACCGTATCGCCAGTGTTGACCGTCAGGTTGCTGCCATCGGCGGCTTGCAGGGTGACGCTGCCTTCGAGCAGGTGCATCAATTCGTGCAGTTTGTGCGGTCGTGACCGGCGGGTGTAGGGCGTCGAGTCCCAGATGCCGATGCGCAGGTTGCTAGCCTCTTCGACAAACAGATTGTGGGAACGACATTGCGGTGGCGGGCTCAGCAGGATCTCGTCGTCGGGTGGCGCAGAGGGTGAGAGCAGGGTGTGGGCGGGGAGCGCCGTGAGCCCGGGATGAGGTTCTTCGACCAGTTGGGTGTCGGCGCAGAAGGCCCAGAGCGACCCGGGCTGCGCTTCGACCTTAAGCGCCGTCCCTCGACCGATCACCGTGCTTTCACCCGGCGTGAGCTGCAGCGTCTGCCCCTGACTGCGCAGGGTTACCGCGCCGGCATGCACCACGATCGTCTCACTGAAGGGATATTCATCGACGCTGAACCGTCCACTCGCGCGGACCACGCCGGCCGCCATGCCATCCGCCCCGGCATAGGCAATGAGTCGGTCGAATGGATCCTTGGCTGCCAGTGAGCCCGGCGTGAATGGGGTTGAAGCTAGGCCGCCATCGGCGTGTGCCAACAGCACTGGGGTGGGTTCGAGCATGAACATGATTCTCCGGGGAAGCGTTGAAAAGAATGTGGTTCGTTTCAGCCAATGGCCTGGGTCACCGGCGCAAATTGCCGAACCGCGCCGGTAGCCTGCGGCGGCGTGCCCCGTGCCATTTGGGCGACGGTGTCGACCTGCTTGAGCCCGACCTCTTCCAGCCAAGGGGCCAGGCCACTGTTCGAGGGGATGTCGATGCGAACGAATGCGTCCGGCACTTCGGCCAGCAGCACGGCGATCAGGTGTCGGGCCTGTTCCAGGTTCTGGGCGATGACCGGGCCAATGCAGCGGCCACGGCCGAAGGGGCGCAGCAGGGCGAAGGCGCACAGGTGACCGTCGCGCTCGATACCCACTGAATGTTCAACGACGTCGAACAGGTCATTGAGTACGACAGTGCGCTCCAGCCCGCTCCCGGCATTGGCCAGTTCGATCAACTCGGCGCGGTCGGCTTCGCCCAGCACGCGGCAGCTTTCGCCGGCGGCCAGTTCCTGCGGGGCCGGCACTTGCGCGTGCCCTTGATGCTGCTGGATATGCCCAAAATCGACGAATCCCTGGCTGGCATACAGCGGGGCACCGGCCAGCGTCGCGTTGAGAATGGCGGTGCGCGATCCGCAGGCCTCGATGGCCAGTTCCATCAGTTTGCGACCGATGCCCTGGCCCTGGTACTTGTCGTCGACGATCACCAGGCCAATGGTGGCGTAGTTCCCCTGGGCGCAGGTGAACGCCGTTCCGATCAAACGGCCCTGGTCTTCCACGACAAACCCCTGGGCGACGCGCTGCAACATCGCCCAGTCTTCCAGGCGATGGGGCCATTTCAACTGCACGGACAAGGCATGGGCCGCAGGCACGTCGGTGGCGGTCATGGCGCGATAGAAGTAAGTAGGGCGTTGCGAAATGGACATGGCAGATCACCATAAAATAAGGGACAAAATCGGGTGGATTTGTGCGCTGAAAGTCTGTGTATCTCACCTGCAACCGGGCCTGGCAAGCGTGGCAAATCGATTCGGTATCTTCCGTAAGCAACGGCTCTGCCGGCCACATTTCTTGCTCAAATCAGACGTTTGGCCAGCAGTAAATACCGGCGCGGTTTTTCGCCGTTCAGATCGAAACCAACGGCCACCGAGGGCTCAATAGCTGCGCTCACGGTCAACCAACCCAAGCATCGATTCGCCTCGTTGATGCCGGCGAATATTCTCCAGCAACACGCCAAATGCACTCTCGGGTTGGGTCATCGCTGCGATATGCGGGGTCAGCAGTATCTGCGGGTGATGCCAGAAAGGATGCTCCGGCGCTGCCGGTTCCTGTTCCAGCACGTCGAGCACTGCGGCGCTGAGTTGGCCGTCGGCGAGTGCTTCAAGCAGATCCGCTTCCACCAGATGCCCACCCCGGCCCATGTTGACCAGCGCCGCACCCTTGGGCAGTTGCTGGAATAGCTGGCGGTCGAGGATCCCTCGGGTCTGCTCGGTCAACGGCAGGACGCACAGGACAATGTCGCACTGGCCGAGAAAGGCCGGCAATTGCTCGTCGCCGGCAAAGCACGCGACCCCATCGAGGCGATGCTCGCTGCGGGCCCAACCCGACAAGGCAAAGCCAAAGGTCTTCAAGGTGGCGAGTATCTGCCGCGCCTGCAAACCCAGGCCCATGACGCCCACCCGGCGCTGGTGCGCGGGCACCAGGCGATGTGCCTGCCAGCAGCGTTCGGCCTGTTGCTGGCGATAGCGCAACATGTCCCGGTGCAGGCTGAGCACGGCGAAACTGGCGTACTCGCACATGCCCTGGCTGATGCCCGGGTCGAGCAGGCGCACCACCGGCAGCGTTGTTGGCAAGCGACCGAGGTCGAGCTGATCGACACCGGCTGACAGGGCGAACAGCACCTGCAGATTCGGCAACAGCGTTTCGAGCTCGTCCGGGGCCTGCCAGGCTGCCAGGTACTGGATATCCCGCGGGTCGCCAATGTCTGGCCAGGCACGCCATTCGATGTCCGGCGCGTGTTCGGCGAACAGGCGCCGCCAGTGTTCGCCGCGTACCGGGTCAGCTTTATAGAGCAGGGCCATGGGTCACTTCTCGCCTGAAATCAAGGAGCTCCTAGCATGCCTCAACGCCAGAGCAGGATCTGTCGAAAGGGCTTGCCTAGCAGCATCAGGCTGCGTTGCAAGGCGCCTCCTGCGGCAGATTCCATGGGAGTGGAATGCCTCTGGAGGATTCTGCTGTTTGCCGGGGTGTAAACAGTCGATCCGGATTTCTCAGCGGCCAAGTTCGGCTTAGACAATCGCGTCGAACCCTTAACCTGTGAACACACCGCAACCGCTTCCTGGGGGCGAGGCTCACGATGGGAAATGCCATGAACAGTAAAGTCGAAGAAACTCCAAGTCTGCTCCGTCAGCGTGATCGATTCGTGCCACGTGGCCTGGTCACCGCTCACCCGTTGGTCATCGACAGGGCCCAGGGCTCGGAGTTGTGGGATGTGGACGGCAAGCGCTACCTGGACTTCGTCGGCGGCATCGGTGTGTTGAACATCGGCCACAATCATCCCAAGGTCGTCGCTGCGGTGCAGGCCCAGTTGCAGAAAGTCTCCCATGCCTGCTTCCAGGTGGTGGCCTACAAGCCTTACCTGGACTTGGCCCAGCGCCTGTGCGAGATGATCGGCGGCCAGGAGCACTACAAAGCAGCCTTTTTCACCTCCGGCGCCGAGGCGGTGGAAAATGCCGTGAAGATCGCCCGTGCCCACACCAACCGCTCGGCGGTGATCGCCTTTCGCGGTGGCTTCCATGGCCGGACCTTGCTCGGCACCACGCTGACCGGCATGAGCCAACCGTATAAACAGAATTTCGGTCCGTTCGCGCCGGAGGTCTTCCACACCCCGTACCCGAATGCCTATCGCGGTGTCACCAGCGCGATGGCGTTGCAGGCGCTGGACGAGCTGTTGGCCACCCAAGTGGCGCCCGAGCGGGTCGCGGCGATCATCATCGAGCCGGTGCAGGGCGATGGCGGTTTCCTGGCAGCACCCGCCGAATTTTTGCAGGGCCTGCGCGCATTGACGCAAAAGCATGGCATTGTGTTGATTCTCGATGAAATCCAGACCGGTTTCGGCCGCACCGGCAAATGGTTCGGTTTCCAGCACGCGGGCATTCAGCCGGACCTGGTCACGGTCGCCAAGAGCCTGGCCGGTGGCTTGCCGCTGTCGGGTGTGGTCGGCAAGGCCGAGATCATGGACGCACCGCTGCCCGGTGGCCTGGGCGGCACCTACGGTGGTAACGCGCTGTCGTGCGCGGCGGCGTTGGCGGTGATCGAGGCATACGAGCAAGAGCAACTGCTGGCCCGTGGCGAAGTTCTGGGTGAGCGTCTGCGCCAGGGCCTGTTGCGCCTGCAAGCGCGCTACCCGCAGATTGGCGATGTGCGCGGCAGCGGTTTCATGTTGGCGATCGAATTGGTCAAGCATGACGAGGCACGCACCCCGGACGCCGACCTGAACCAACGCCTGATCGACGAAGCCCGCGCCGGTGGCTTGCTGGTCATCAAGTGCGGGGTGTACCGCAACGTCTTGCGCTTCCTGGCACCGTTGGTCACCAGCGAAGCACAGATCGACGAAGCGTTGCAGATTCTCGACGCCGCACTGGCCCGGGTCGTGGGCTGAAACGCCTGGCATGGGCGTTTGCCAAGGCAAGCGCCCATGCCACTAATGGAGCGCGAGTGATGGACATCATCGGAGGCTTTACCCATGAGGCTGACTGAATATCGAGCGTTGTTGATCGACTGCGATGAGGTTCTGGTGGATCGCGACGCTGGCGTCTGGACGGCCTTGCAGCCGCTATTGGAAAACCATGTCGACTCACCGGACAAGACCCGGGTTCTGGCCGAGTTCGACGAGGTGCTGCGGGCCCTGTATCCGCGCTTCGGCGAGCTGGGCTTCAGTGGGTTGCTGTGTTTCGCTCACCGCCAGTTGGCTGAACGCTGGAAGCTCAAGGTCAGTTGGGAGGAGGGCATGAGCTTTGCTCGTTCGGCCGCCGGCTGGACGCTGTTCGAGGATGCGCCAGGGGCGATGCTCTACCTGCGCAAGTTCTATCGCCTGCTGGTGCAGGGGGATCGTGATGCCGAGGACCGGGGTGCCCTGTGCGAGCGCCTGGGCATCGAGCCGGATGATTTCATTTCCCTGGCGAGCGACCCGTTGCAGGATCGCGATTGGTTGCTGGCCAACGATCTGGATGCCGAAGCTATCCTACAGATAACCCGTCCTGGCGCCCGTCCACGGGAGGTCGGGGCGGTTTGCCTGATCTGCCGAAGCAGCGAAAACCCGTCCACGCCCTGTGCGGCGGACTATTGCATCAACAGCATGGCTGATCTGGTGGCTCAGCATCAGCTGTCCTTACGACGCTGATTTTGTTAGAAGATTGTCTTACGAACGGCAGGCAAGAGGTATGCGATGGAAGGTTTAGCGAAACTGGACCGGATCGACATCAGCATTTTGGTAGAGCTTCAAAAAGACGGTCGCATGACCAACGTCAGCCTGGCCGATGCCGTGGGCTTGTCCGCCAGCCCATGCCTGCAACGGGTCAAACGGCTGGAGTCGTTGGGGTACATCTCCAGCTACAAGGCCCATCTGAACCTGGCCAAGATCACCGACTCGGTGACGGTCTTCACCGAAGTCACCCTGAGCGACCACAAACGCGAGGACTTCGCCAAGTTCGAATCCAACATCCGCCTGGTGGATGAAGTACTCGAATGCCACCTGATCAGCGGCGGCTACGACTACCTGGTGCGGTTCATGACCCGCAGCATCCAGGACTATCAGGACGTGATGGAAAGCCTGTTGGACAAGAACATCGGCATCTCCAAGTACTTTAGCTACATCGTCATCAAGTCACCGGTGCGCAAGGACGAGATTCCGTTGCGCAAGTTGTTGCGGCATTGAAGCCGAGACCTATCCAGGAACAACTGTGGGAGCAAGCTCGCTTGTATGTTTAGACTTGAAGGGGTGGGCGGGACTAAAAGCTCGATTCCGACTCTAGCCAGTACGGACCGTGGGAGACTTCTCGTTCCGCCCTTTCTACCTAAAGCGCCGATAAGGAATTCATCGGTAAAACCGACGATAGAGGCAAGCCAGCGCAAAGGTAGACCCCGACAAGCACCTAAACCCTAGCTCCGAGGATTCGTCATGACAATCCTTAACTCACCAACGGTTATTGGTATCGATGTAGCGAAGGCCGAAATCGTCGTTTACCGCGAAGACCTGAAAATCACTCAAGCCATCGCCAACCACCGCGAAGCTCTTGGCCGGTGGCTCAAAACGCTACCAGCCCAAAGCTCGATTGCGCTGGAAGCCACCAGCTTTTATCACCTGGACACAGCTGAGCTGGCCCATGGAATGGGGTTTCATGTTTACGTTGTGGATCCTTATCGGGTGGCCCATTACCGTGAAAGTATTGGGCTGCGGGCTAAAACTGATCCTTGTGATGCGCGTTTGCTGGCTCGGTATCTAACGAACGAGCAAGCAAGGCTGCGTATCTGGAGCCCACCTCCAGAAGCCTACAAAGTGTTAAAAAACCTGCTTAGAAAACGTGCGGCACTCATCAAGGCCCGCGTCAGTATCGTGCTGAGTTTTTCGAACGAACCGTGTCTGAAGGACATCTTGGCCCGGCAGTTGGAGGTCTTCAAAGAGTCCGATCAGGCCATTCAGAAACTAATGCGTGAGGCCAGCCAAGCGGCAGGGATCACTGAAAACATCAACCGCTGCAAAGCCATCGAAGGGATTGGTGAACTGACGGCCATTGGCTTGGCGACCGCATTCATGCGCGGTCACTTTGTCAGTGGCGATGCATTCATTGCTTTCTTGGGGATGGATTTGCGTCCAAAAGATTCAGGAAGAAGCACAGTCCTCGTCACTTGAGCAAAAAGGGACGGGGAGCTACGACGCCTGGCGCACAACGCCGCGATGGCGGCCTGTCGGTCTCCTGCCTGGAAACCTTACTATGAGGCCTTCTTGGCACGAGGCCTGGCCAGAACTCAGGCCTTGGTTATCCTCGCCCGCAAGTTGTGTCGGGTAGCATTCGCCCTGATGAAAAATCAGAGCGAATACCAACCAAATTCACGGTTGCAGGGTTCCCCTGCAACATAGAATCTCCCACACCTGATCTCTGGTGTACGCAACCCCTGTGTCCACCGCCAACCCTTGTGGGAGCGAGCCTGCTCGCGATGGCGGCGGATCAGAAACATGGATGCTGGCTGACACTCCGTTATCGCGAGCAGGTTCGCTCCCACAGGGGATGCCTGGTGGCGGGGGCTTGCTTTATTCCTGGAGGAACTTCAGCAGATCCTGGTTGAGACGGTCCTTGTGCGTCTCGGTCAAGCCATGCGGCGCGCCAGGGTAGACGATCAGTCGAGCGCCCTTGATCAGCGCAGCCGAGGCCCGACCCGAAGCATCGATGGGCACGATCTGGTCGTCATCGCCATGAATCACCAGGGTTGGCACGTCGAACTTCTTCAAATCACCGCGAAAGTCGGTAGCCGAGAATGCCGCGATCGAGTCATAGGTATTCTTGCTGCCACCTTGCATACCCTGCACCCAGAACGACTGGATCAGCCCTTGGGATGGCTTGGCACCCTTGCGGTTGTAGCCGTAGAACGGACCTGAGGCGATGTCCAGGTACAGCTGCGAACGGTTCTCCAGGGACGCCTTGCGCAGGCCATCGAACACCTCGATAGGCAAGCCGCCGGGGTTGCTTTGCGTCTTGAGCATCAACGGTGGGACAGAAGAGACCAGGACGGCTTTCTTCACTCGGGCGGTACCGTGCCGGCCGATGTAACGTGCCACTTCACCGCCTCCCGTGGAGAAGCCCACCAGCGTGACGTCCTTCAGGTCCAGGGCTTCAATCACCGCCGCCAGGTCGTCGGCGTAGTGATCCATGTCGTTGCCTTCCCAAGGCTGGCTGGAGCGCCCGTGACCGCGACGGTCATGGGCTACCACGCGATAACCCTTCGAGGCGAGGAACATCATCTGGCCTTCCCAGCTGTCGGAGTCCAGCGGCCAGCCGTGGCTGAAGGTCACGACCTGGCCATCGCGCGGGCCCCAGTCCTTGTAGTACAGCTGGACGCCATCCTTGGTGGTGATGTAGCTGGCGGACTGGACCACGCTGCCGACAGCAGATGCGCTGGCAGGGGCCTGGACAGGCGACGCGGCCTCGGCGCTGAGGGTGGCCAATGCCAGGGTCGCGACAGCGAGGGTGCGGTTGAATGTGTTCATCGTTTCTCTCTCCATAAGGTCGGTTTGATCTGCGGCGATCGTCGTCGATCGCGTTGGTGGGCAGATTAGAGAGAGAGGTCGAGGACGAGAACGGCGCGGGTATCGATAGCAACTATCAGAAAATTCGAATAGCTGCGTTTCGCTTCGGTTGCGGTGAACCAGCCGTCAACCCAAAGAAGGCATCGGCCCCAGCGAGTGCAAGACCCACATGACCGCCGCCACCGCTGCCAGCACTGCGACCACAATGCTGATCAGTACCCATTTCAGGATTTTCCGCCCTTTCGACGGCTGGGACCTTGGCGCATGTGCCTCTACCGTGTAGTGAATTTCCCCGGCGCATCGAGGGCAAGCAGCGGTGTCGTAAGGGAGGAGAGAGCCGCATTGATCACAGTTTGTCATGTCGTCACTTCGAGGCTCAAAGGAGGGGTAGCCCTGTATGGGCTTGTAGAAGCGGACCGAAAGTGTGTGGCGTCGGTTGCTTAATATTTGTAGACGATGCCCAGCCTGCCCATGATTTCCAAGGCGTTGACCAGGCCCAGACCGTTCATGGGCAGGCAGGCGAAGGCCTGGTATTCGTCGAAGTGCGTGCCAATGGCCAACAACTTCAAGTCATGGGCCTGCAGTTGGACATTGAAATACTGCAGTAGCGCACGCTCCCAATCGTTGGCGCGATTGATGGTGTCGATGGTTTTACGTTCAGGCGCAGGGATTTCAATGCCCAGTTGCCGCAACGGGGCGAGGGCATTGACCGCATCGACTCCGTAGGACGACCACTCCTTCCATTCGAACTCCGCCAATTGATTGGCCTCGGTGAGCGCTGCCGCGACTTGCGTCCAAGCCCAATCCCATTGCCCGGTAGGCGCGGGGATGGCCTGAATGAGCGCCTGCGCGAGGTCCTCGTCGAACAGGCAATCGAACAGATCGGCCAGGGTATCGGCCAAATCGGGCTGCGACCCTTGTCCCTGGGTGTCGAGGTCGTGGCTCAAGCGCTGCCACAGACTGCCCAGCTCGTCCCAGTCCTCGTCGTCCATGTCGTCATCGATCACCTGGGCCTTATGGCCGCGCAGGTAGTCGTCCAGCCGCGTCTTGCGCACACGTACGCTGCCCTCGACGAGATCGACGTCATAGCTGCGGTAATCCAGGTAGTTGGTCTGGAAAACGATGCGGTCAGGAAATACCTCATGGGCGAGGCTTTCCTCTGCATCAAAATACGACGCGCCTTCGAAGTCGCCATGGGCGGCGATGATGCGTTGGAACGACAGTGGGTCGATTGGATTCATAGGGGCTGGGTCACAGGGAGGAAGGAAAGCGCCGCGCACGCTGGCCGATATCCGGTTCGCGCTGATCGTACACCAACGCTTGGAGGCTGCTAAGGGGAGGAATGTGGACTGCGTCAACTGTCGGGTGTGTGTTTGGGTCTATGCTTACCTTGTCCTTTGAGTCAGGCCCACCTATGTACGAACACCGAACAATCCGCAGGGAGCACAAGTGAGACATTCGATACCGGCTGCAGCGTTGCTCTGTCTATTGCTCGGCACGGTTGATGCCAGGGCCGAGGAGTATCAGGTCGTCACCGAAGAGTGGGCACCGTACAACTACCAGGAAAACAATCAGCTCACCGGCATGACCACCGAGATCGTCCGGGCCATCATGACGCTGACCGGGAGTGATTTCGAGGTGCTGCTGCAGCCCAGCATGCGGGCCACGCAGATACTGAAGCACCGGCCCAAGACCATTATGTACTCCCTGTTCCGAACGCCAGAGCGCGAGCCGCTGTACAAATGGGTCGGACCGATCGTGGAAGAGTCCATCCACCCCTATCAACTGGCCAATACGCCTCCGGTGAACTCCCTGGAACAACTGCTGCACGCCCCGCAGATCACCACCCGCCACGCCGGCCTGGTGCCCCAGATGCTGCAGTCGCTGGGCTTCAATAACCTGGACAAGAGTGCAACCGAGAGCAAGTTGCTCTACCGCATGCTGCTTGCCGGACGCACCGGCATCATCATCGGCGACACCGATGCGGGAGTGGCCTACTACAGCCGCCAATTGAACATCGCGCCGGGCACTTTGCGGCGGATTCCTATCGAGCTGTACCGCTCATCGCTGTACATCGCCTTCAGTCCTGACAGTGAAGATGAAGTGGTGGCGGCGTGGTCACGTGCGTTGGAGCAGTTGCGCCGTTCCGGGGAGTTGGAGCGGATTCAGCGGCGGTATGAGGAGGCGGCTGGGCGGTGAGGAGAGATAGGAAGCTTGCTCCCGTAAGTCGTACCAGGCTTTTTACCGCTCTTGATAGTACTCGGCTCTACGCTTGGCATTTTCCCGCTGCACTTCTTCATGATGCTCGCGTGCTTCCCGCGCTCTCTCTTCATGGCGCTTTTGGTGTTTCCTGTCTTCGGCTCTGTCCATTTCCTGCTGGCGTTCCCAATGGCGCCTGTTTGCCTCTTGATAGTCCTTGTTTCGGTCACTGGCAAATGCACCCGCTGAGGTGAAGCCAATCCAGGTCAGTACAAAAATGGCAGCCATTTTCATGTGATTGTGTCTCTAGCGGGGATGGGGGCGTTTACGGCTTCCGGTAGACCATAAGAATGATCGTAAGTGCATGCGTTCGGCGCAAAGGGGGCGTTCCGAGTCATGCCCCCTTTTGCCTGGTTTTTTAGAAACTGTACTTGGCGGTCAGCATCATATTGCGTGGGTTGCCGTAGGAGTCACCGCCATAGCTCACGGAGTTGGCGATGGTCGAGTAGTACTGGCGGTCGAAGATGTTGTTGGCATTGACCTGCAAGTCCAGGTTCTCGCTGACCCTATAGCCGGCCATCAGGTCCGTGATGGCGTAGCTGCCCTGTTCGAGACGGTATTTACCGCCATCAGCCAACGAGATGTCGTTGTACATGCGGCTCTGCCAGGAGACGTTGCCGCCCACACGAAGTTTTTCCAGCGGGCCCTGAAAGTGGTAACTGGTGGTCAACTTGAACAGATGCTCAGGCGTGTCGGTGTCGAACTGCTTGTTCACGTTCTGTGGGTTGGCGGCATCCTTGATGGTGTGTGTGCGCGCGTAGGTATAGCCACCGCCGACTTGCCAGTTTTCGGTCAACGCGCCTTGCAGTTCGAAGTCGATACCCTGGCTGCGAATCTCGCCGGAGGCTTCATAACAGGTTGCCTGTGGGCAGTTTGCCGTAAACAGTTGTACGGCGCGGTTTTCCTGGTCAACGCGGAACAGCGCCAGGCTCGCATTCAGTGCGCCGTCGAAATATTCGCCCTTGATGCCGATCTCGTAGTTCTTGCCAATGATCGGCGTGACCGGGTTGCCGGAGGTATTCTTTTCCCGCTGCGGCGTGAAGATGTCGCTGTAGCTGACGTAGACCGAGTGATGGTCGTCCAGGTCATAGATCAAGCCAGCGTAACGGGTGACGTTACGGGTGACCTTGTAGTCGCCTTCGCCATCGCGGTTATCGTAGTCGTACCAGTCCAGGCGTCCGCCGAGGATCAACTTCAACGGGTCGGCCAGGCTCAGGCGTGTGGTGAGATAGACGCCGTCCTGAGTGGTCACCTCACGCTGGTTATCTGTGTGGACGAAGTCCGGTTTACCCGCATTGATCGGCCAATGGTGTCGTACGGGCTGTAGTTGTGGGTGGTCATGTCGTAGATGCGCTTGCTGGCGCCCACCACCAGTTCATGGGTACGCCCGAACGCCTCGAAGGGCCCACTGGCAAAGGCGTCTACGCCGGCCTGGTTTTCATCGAAGTCGGCCTGGTAAACCGTGCGGGCCAGTGTGTTGTTGACCCAGCGCGATTGATAGGAGCCGGAGAACAACGCGTTCTGTTCGGAGTAGTTGGCGTTGACCTGAAGGTTCCAGTCGTTGGCCAGGCGATGACGGACTTCGGCGAACAGCGTGTTGATCTCCTGATCCTTGTTCTCCCAATCCGTACCCGGGTTGTAGGAGCGCGGCAAGTCAAGATGATGGCCGTCCTGGCCGATCATCGAAGAGCCCCAGAAGTAATTGGTCTTGTCCTTCTGATGAGAAAAACCCAGGGTCAGGGTGGTGTCTTCGCTCAGATCCGCTTCGGTGACCGCATAGAACAGCCCGTGATCCTCCTCAACGTTGTCGATGAAGCTGTTGGCATCGCGATAAGAAGTCACGACCCGGCCGCGCAGCGTGCCGCTGTCGTTGAGTGGGCTGGAGGCATCGACCTCGCCGCGATAATCGTCCCAACTGCCGGCGGCACCGGTCAGGGTGACTTTCTGCTCGGCCAATGGCCGCTTGCGTATCAGGTTGATGGCAGCCGATGGGTTGCCTGCCCCCGTCACCAGGCCGGTGGCACCGCGCACCACCTCGACTCGATCAAACATCGCCAAGTTAGGCTGGGAACCGACGTTAACGCCGTCGTAGCCGCTCGGGATGCCGTCATACATCAAGTTGTCGATTTCAAAACCGCGCGCCTTGTAAGTCTGCCGGCCAGGACCGCTGGAAAAGTCCAGGAACAAGCCGGGCGTCGCCTTGACCACGTCGTTGATGCTGGTCATCGTCTGGTCGTCCATGCGCTGACGCGTAATCACGGTGACGGCCTGCGGAGTTTCACGCATCGTCAGCGGGAGTTTGGTCGCGGTCGACATTGCGCCGGTGGTGTAGGACTCGGTGCCTTCCGTGGTACTCCCCAGTTGGCCACTACCGGTGACCTCGGTCGCGCCTAGCTCCAAGACGGCTGGAGGGGCGCCGCTGCTGTCATAGGCAAAGGCCGGAGCCAGGGTGGCCATGCAGATAGCCATGGCCAAAAGATCGCGGGCAGGGTTGAAGTAACGCGGTGGGGTGGCACAAATCGACATGAACCGATCCTGATATGCTAATGATTGTGAGAATGATTAGCATTAAGTATCACAGGATTTGTCCGGACGATAAAGCTTGTTGCGGCTGGACTACGTTTTGGGAGAAGAGGATTGCGTGACGGTATGAACAGGTTGTCTGGGCAGTGAGGTCGCAGAATCGCGAGAGCCGACTGCACAATTTTTCACGCTCTGCGCAAACTGAAATTAGTTGCCTCGGCCACCACCAAACGACCATTCATCGTTGGCCGTAGTGGTGATCACTACCATTACATCCTCGGCATTGAGACCTGGCGCATGTCTCAGTTTCTCCACCAGATCGCGGTAGAAACGCTGTTTCGTCTCGATGCTTCGAGGACGGCCGGCGGTAATCGTGATCAGCACAAAGTCATGGCTACGGGGCCCACCCAGGTAGTCTGGATCAAATATCAGCTCGCCCACTTCATGCTGGTGAATGACTTGGAAACGATCGGCCTTCGGCACCTCGAAGCTATCAACCAAGGCGTCATGCAAGCCTTGGGACAATGCCTGTAAATACTCGGCTGACTTCCCTCGGTGCAATGAAATACGTGAAAACGGCATGATGTTTTTCCTCTGATTGGTTAATCGACAGGGACAAACTATCAAGTCGCGATGGTTCCGAATATTAGATTTGATAGAGTGGATCATCCCAAATTAATGGACTATCCCATGCGTCGTCCGACCTTCGATCTTGATGTATTGCGCACTTTCGTCACCGGCGTGGAGTTCAATAGCTTTGCCAAAGCGGCGGATCGTCTCGGTCGATCGACTTCCGCCGTGAGTGCTCAATTGAAGAAACTCGAGGAGCAGATCGGTACTCCGGTATTGGTCAAATCCGGTCGAGGGTTAGTCTTGACGCCCATAGGTGAATCATTGCTCAGCCATGCCCGGCGTTTGCTGGAATTGAACGATGGCATTTTCCAGACCCTGCATGAAAGCCAAGCCGCTGGGACAATTCGCTTCGGGCTTCAAGAAGACTTCGGGGAACATTTACTGAGCGAGATCCTCCGACGCTTTGTCCAGACTTACCCGATGGTAACTCTCGAAGTCAGGATCGCGCGTAACGCCGAACTGCTTGCGTTGGTCGAAAGTGCCGGCCTGGACTTAGCCCTGACATGGGACACAGGGCACACCTCGCCCTATGCCACGCGACTGGGCGAAACACAGATGTACTGGATCGGGCTTCGTGACACACCGTCACTGACCCACCTTGCTGACTCTCCGCTGCCATTGATCATGTTCGACGCGCCTTGCGTGTTGCGTAGCGCTGCCACACAGGCACTGGATGCCGCGCAAATTCCCTGGCGAATCGCCCTGACCAGCCCCAGCGTTGGTGGTCTCTGGGCGGCTGTCGCGGCAGGCTTGGGCCTGACGCTGCGAACCCGCATTGGGCTGCCGAGTCATCTCGCCGTCATGTCCGGCTTGCCGACCGTACCAAGCCTTGGCTATGTGCTTCACAGCAGCGGAGAAGAGCCGACACCCGCCATCAAACAACTGGCTGCGTTGATCAAAACGAGTCTGCAGGAGCAGACGTTCGGTTTGTAACCGTGCGAGGCTTTTTCACAACTGGAGCTGCTGCTCTGAACGCTGCTGGCGGTAAGCCAAACCCCCGTGCGTAATTACGGCTCAATTACGTAGCGCTTTCACAACCAACCCCGAACGCCGCATGGGTGACACTTTTGGCATTGGCGACCATGAGTGTCCGCGCCTGAAGCAGGCGAACCCTTTTCTGATACTCGCATGGTTGCCGAGTATGCCAAGGCATTGGGGCTGGACGTTGGGCTGCGGCGAGCCCCTTTCATTTAGTGACCAGCTTAACGCTGATAAGCCAAAAGCCGGCGCTCAGCCAATCGGAATACACCCACCAACGCGCACGCCAGCGACATGTAGAGCAGGGCGGCGATGCCATAGGCCTGGAAGGTCTTGAAGGTGGCGGCGTTAACATCTGCCGCGATTTTAAGGATGTCAGGAACGGTCGCGGTAAAGGCGATGGCCGTGGCGTGCAGGACGAAGATCACTTCGTTGCTGTAGGCCGGAAGTGCCCGGCGCAGCATGCTCGGTATCAACACCAGAATGAACAATTGGCTGCGGGTCATGCCCAGGGCCAGCGCCGCCTCGATCTCACCGCGTGGGGTGGTGCGCAGTACGCCGGCGAGAATCTCGATGGTGTAGGCGCAGGTGTTCAAGGCCAGCGCCAGGATCACGCAATGCATGCCGTCACGAAAAAACCACCACAGGCTCGGCGACTCCCTGACCAGGCTCAGGCTTGCCAGGCCGCTGTAGATGATCAGCAGTTGCACGAACAGCGGCGTGCCGCGAAACACCAGGGTGTAAAGCTGTACAGGCAGCGCCAGCCAACGATTGCCGTAGGTGCGAACCAGCGCCAGGGGGATCGCCGCGGCCAGGCCGATAACGGCGGACGTCACTAACAGCCACAAGGTGACGGACAAACCACTCCAGCGATAACCGTCGGACCAGAGGAAGTTCGGCCCGAACTCTTTGAGTATCTCGATCATGACACGCTCCGCCGCGGTTCGATGCTGTAGCGCCGTTCAAGGTGCTTGAGGGCCAGGCTGGAGAGGATTGCAAAGGCCAGGAAGATCGTCGCAATCACCAGGTAGAAGAACATCTGCCTTGAGGTCGCGTTGCCCGCTTGTTTGGCGACCTGAACCATGTCATTGAGGCCCAGCAGCGATATCAGGCCGGCACTTTTCAAGAGCACTTGCCAGATGTTGCCGATGCCAGGCAATGCGAACCGCATCATCTGCGGCAGGCGGATGCGCCGCAGTACCTGCCAATGACTCATGCCATAAGCCCGGGCCGCTTCCAGTTGGCCGAACGGAATCGCCTGGAAGGCGCCACGAAAGGTTTCGGCGCAATAGGCACCGTAAATGAAGCCTAAGGTGCCGATCGCAGTGCCGTAAGGGTTCAACTGCCACGACTCGCGGCCGAACGCGTCTGCCACCTGGTTGAGTCCGATCTGCGCGCTGTAATAGATCAGCAGCATCAGAACCAGGTCCGGCACACTGCGCACCAGCGTGGTGTAGACCGTTGCGACCAGCCGTAGCGGCGCCACTGGCGAGAGTTTCGCCAAGGCCCCGAGCAGGCCAAGCACGATGGCGACGCAGGCGGCCCACGTGGCCACTTGGACGGTCAACCACGCACCCTGGAAAATGAGATAGCCGTACCCTTCGAGAAACATGCTTTCGGGCTCCGCGCGGGTGGTTTATTTCGGCGAAATGTCGAAGTCGAAGTACTTTCTGGCGATGCGCTCATAGGTGCCGTTGCGGTGCAGCCGTTCGAGCGCCTGATTGATTTCTCCGGCCAGCGCGGTATCGTTTTTACGCAAACCGATGCCGGTGCCCGGACCGAAGATCTCCGGTGACTTGACCACCTCGCCGGCATAGCCGAAGCCCTTGCCCATCGGCTTTTTCAGTAGGCCTTCGGAGACGGCGATGGCATCGTCGAACGCCGCATCCAGCCGACCGTTGATCAAGTCCGAATAGGTCAGGTCACTGCTTTGATAAGGCACCACTTCCACACCCTTAAGGCCCCACATCCGCTTGGCATAGGTTTCGAACACGCTGCCTTGTTGCACGCCGATGCGCTTGCCGCGCAAGGATTCGGCCGTGGGTTGCAACTGGCTGCCTTGCGGGGCCACCAGGCGTGCCGGGGTGTCGTACAGGGTGTTGGAGAAGGCGATTTCGGCTTTGCGGGCTTCAGTGATCGAGAGGGCGGAGAGTATCCCGTCGAATTTCCTGCCCTTGAGGGCCGAGATCATGCCATCGAAGGCGTTTTCGACCCAGACGCAACGGCGTTGCAACTCGCTGCACAGGCTTTCGCCCAGCTCGATATCGAAACCTGTCAGCGAGCCGTCCGGTCGCTTGGACTCAAAGGGCGGGTAGGTGGGGTCGACCCCGAAACGCAGCTCTTCGCTGGCGCCCCAGGTCATCAGCGGGCTGGCCACAAGCAACAAACCGATCAGACATTTTTTCATCGACAGGGTATCCACGATAGGTTGGTAGAACCGTCCCGGAAAGGGGGGCGGGGCAGCACGCATCAGCCTTGATTGTTCAAGGCGTGTTTCAGTTCTTCGGCGCGTTGGGTGTCTACGGTTCGTCCATGGCCAAAGCCACCGTCCCAGCCGCACACCTGGCCGGCATGATCGACGCCCCGTGCAAGGCACCCGGCGAGGCTGTGCCGGGCTTGCCATGCCAACAGGAACGCGGCGATAAAGCCGTCGCCGGCGCCCATGCTGTCGACGAACGCGCAGGGCCTCGCGGCCTGTTCATACACACCCTGTGCATCGACTGCGAGAGCGCCTTGGGCGCCACGGGTGATGACTACCGTCGCCGGGCCCATCGCCCGCATCGAATCCGCCAGTTCACGCGCTTCGCTTGACGACAGATCGGCCGACGAAAAAAAAGCGATGTCCACTTGCTGGATCAGCGCCTGCCAATCGAACTCGACCCAGTTGTCCGAGAAGTCGAATGACAGGCAGCCACTGGCCTGGCGAATCTTCGCCAGTTGGCTTTCAAGACCGCTGTAGAGGCTGCTGTGTGCCAGCGGGAATTGCGCGAGATAGGCCAGGTCGTCAGCATCGAGTCGCAGTTGACGACACACGCCCGGATCGCTGCCAAGAAACACCCGTTCGCCCGCGATACTGTCGACACACGCCCAGCCATTGGCCCCCATCAGCGTTCTGCAGCGCGATGCATCGACGCCTTCCTGTTGCAGGCAATCGAGCAGGTACTGGCCGTGCCGGTCATCACCAACGCAGCCCAGGTAGGCACTGCGAGCACCCAGCCGGGCGGCAAATACCGAGACGTTGAGTGCATTGCCACCGGGGTATTCGATGTTCCGGTCCAGGTACACATCCAGGGTGTTGTCGCCGACCGCGATCAGGCTGGCCATGCTCAGTACTCCGTTTTCCACATGTAGCGGCGCGTTGTCAGCGGCTGCTGGTGCCAGACGGCGAGATGCGCGGCAATGCGCTCCACGGCGATGCCGACGATGTACGGCGCGACAATGGCGCGGATCTCTGGATCGATGCCTTCCATCGGGAAGTCCTTGGCGTCATAGACCATGACCCGTCCGGTGTACCGCTGGCAGAAGCGCACGACGCGCTCCATTTGTGCGCGACTGGGGTCTTCGCCTAGCAGCAGGAGCAGGGGAGTGGTCGCGTCGATGGCTTCGAACGGGCCATGGAAAAACTCGGCAGCTTCCACTGGCAGGCAATGCAGCCACTGGCTTTCCATCACCACGCAGACGCCGAATACGTAGGCGGTGGTGAACATCGGACCCGAGGCGAGGAAGTACATCACGCGATCATCTTTATACAAGCTTGCCTCTTCGATGGCGCGCCGGTCGTTATTGATCGCCGCATCGGCGAGTGCCTGTGGCAGTGCCTTGAGCGAGCGAGTGAGCTTGTCCAGCAACGGCCAGCCTTCGCGCTTGGCCAGGATCCCGCCGACCAATGCCTGGAGGATCATGAAGCAGCCGAAGTACGCCTCATCGGTACGTCCCAGCAGGAAGCAATGTTGAACAGCCTGGGCCAGCGGCAGCTCGGCGGTTTGTGTCACGCCTACGGTGAGGCAGGGTTTGTCTCGCAGGAAATGGGCGGCGGCGATGGTCTCCTGGGTGGTCCCGGACTTGGAGGCGAGGACCACCAAGGTGCGTTCATCCAGGCGCGGCGGGTCGATATCCATGAACTCGGCCGGGAAGTAACGGCGCACTTCCAGTGTATGGCTGTAGCGCTCGAGCCAGTATTGCAAGCCGAGCATGATGCGGTTGGGAGCACCGCAGCTGACGAAGTAGATGCGGTCGATCCGCGTGGCCAGTTCTTGGCCAAACTGCTGGGCGTCGTCGACGATTTGCACGGATTGCTGCAAGGAAGTGATGAATCCTTCCCGATTGAACTGGATCGCCATGTGAGCTCCTGGAGGCTTTGTTGCGGTGGCTCATGTGACTGTTCATGATCACCGTTTAGACCAAAAGCTATACCATGAAAAATACCAATACAAGGCTTTTTCTCCATGGTCTAATGGGCTGCCTGAGCGGTTTTCAAGGTATGCACCGGGCCGTTTTTTTGTTCTCATGATCAAGCTGGCGGGTTTGCGACGGTTTTCCGGTGGTCATTGTTGCAATGCCGCGGCAGAAAAAATAATCCAGGATGTAGACCATGAAAGTTCTTCCTTCCAAGTCCTCCGATGTGGCCCTCCTGGCGCCTGAACGCAAGCAGGTCGCCTGGCAGGCCGTCCAGGCGCTGCTGGAAATGCTGGAGCGTCCGGAGTTCGGACCGACTGAGCGAATTCCGGCGGAACGGGACCTGGCCGAGCACTTGGGCATCAGCCGGATGACACTGCGAAAGGCTCTGCAAACGTTGATCGACCGTGGAGTCCTGGAGCGCCGGGGCAATCGCGGCACCTTTGTGACCGCGCCAGGCGTCGAGCGGCCCCTCAATACCGTGGCCCGCAAAGGTATCGCCGAAGTGGTGGAGCAAGCTGGGGCCAGGCCTGGCAGTAAATTGCTCTACTTCGAACAAACCCAGGCCAGTGCCCGCGTGGCGAAACTGCTGAAGATCCAGGAAGGCGACACGTTGCTGACCATCAGGCGCCTGCGCACTGTGGATCAAAAGCCATTCTGCATCGAGACCAGCTACATCCCGGCCGCCCGTGCACCGGAACTGGTGGCGGGAGACCTGGTCGAGGGGGCCTCGTTGTATGCGTTGTTGTTATCGCGCTACCAGATAGAAATGGAGAGCGACGAGGGCACGCTGAGCATCGCTACGATGAACGACCAGGAGGCGCGCTTGCTCGAGGTCGAGCCCGGGACGGCGGCGCTGGTCTACCGGGGTGTGATCTTTGATCGTCAAGGGCAGCCGGTGGAATACCTGGTCTCGATCAACCACCCCCAACGTGTGGTATTCAAGCTGGCGGACAGTCGGGTCAATAGTTTCCATACGGATCTTTAGTCCAGGACCGGATGCTCGATCTGTTCGCTTATTTGTGTAGCGAATCGCCGCTGATCCCTGATCAGGCTCGCGGCGAAATGTTTAGTCTTGGCGCTACTTGTAATGTTGTTCGAACACCGCCAACTGCTCAGGCTTGATCAACTGAAAGGGCACCCAGACGTCCGTTTCCACCGGTTCTCCCTTGATCATCTTGAGCGCTGCTTGTACCGCGCTGTTCGCCTGGGCCTTGGGATCCTGGAATACCGAGGCGACCAGCATCCCGCGCTTGATTGCCGCCAGGCCGTCAGGCAAGCCGTCGATGCCGACGATCGCAATCTCGCCCTTGGCTTTGCCGGCCTGCTGCAAGGCCATGGCCGCACCGATGGCCATCTCGTCGTTGTTGGCGACGATGGCGTCGAAACGGCTGCCCGCCAATAGCCAGTTACTGGTCAGGTCCATCCCTTTGTTGCGCTGCCACTCGGCACTCTGTTGCTCGACAATCTTGATCCCGGGATAATCCTTGAGCACCTGTTTGACGCCTTCGGTGCGGTCGTGGGTGGCGTTTTGCGCCAGGTCGCCCATGATGATCGCCAGGTTGCCCTTGCCTCCGAGTTTTTCGGCCAGGTAGCGCATTTGCAGCTGTCCGGCCTCAATGTCATTGGACGCCACCGTGACGACGCCTTTGGGCAGGGTGCGCTCGTCCGGGTGACGGTTGACGTAGACCAGCGGCGTCTTCGCTTCGACCGCCGCGCGGGTGATGTTGGCCGTGGCGGAGGTGTCCACCGGCAGGACAATGACCGCATCCACTTTCTGGTTGATAAAGCCCTGGACCTGGTTGAGTTGGCGCACCACATCGCCCTGGGCGTCCTCGAACTGGATCTGCACGTTTTCCTTTTTCGCGGCCGCGTCCAGGCCGTTACGCACGTAGGTCATGAAGTTGTCGTCGACCCTGGCGATGCTGACGCCGATGCGATAGTCGGCGACGGCCCACTGGCTCAAGAGCAACAGCAGGGTGGCGAAAAGCAGTTTGCAACGACGCATGATGGTTTTCCTTTTGTTGTTATGAGTTGAAACGTCATCAATAGGTAAAAATGTGCATCGCGTTCCGAGTGATATCCGTGCAACGCGCTGACGTCATCCATCAAGCGTGAAGGCCTGCTTGAAACGCTCGAGGGCGACTTCGCCGTCACCGCTGGCCCAGCCTTCGAGGCCGACGACACCGCTGTATCCTATGCCGAACAAAGCCCTGGCAATGGCGCGATAGTGGATTTCACCGGTGCCGGGTTCCATGCGGCCAGGCACGTCGGCGACCTGGATTTCGCCGATGGCGCTGGCGGCGCGCTGGATCAGTTCGATCAGGTTTCCTTCGCCGATCTGTGCGTGATAGAGGTCCAGGTTCATCTTCAGGTGCGGGCTGCCCACGGCCTCGATCAGCGCCAGGGTATCTTCAGCGCGGGCGAACGGCGTACCGGGGTGATCGACTTCGGTGTTGAGGTTTTCCAGCAGGAATACCCGACCCGCGTCTTCGCCCAGGCGAGCGATTTTTTCCAGCGTCTTGCAGGCACTCAGCCACATGCGACCGGTAGTCTGGGCAACGGGCTTGACCGGCAAGCCCTGATCCCCCAGGCCCGTGCCATGCAGGTTCAGGCTTGGGCAACCCAATCGAGCGGCGACGGCCAAGGATTCCTGGGCGCTGCCGAGCAGTTGCTGGATACCCTCGGGATCGGTCAGGTTGCCCGAGATATAGCCGGTCATGGAGGTGAAATCCGCGCCAGTCGCTACGAGGGCCTGGATGTCTTTGGTCGTCCAGTTCCATATCTCGACGCTGAAGCCCAGCGCGTGGATGCGTTTGACCCGCTCGGCAAAGGGCAGGTCGAGAAAGGCCATCTCGGCGCTGACCGCCAGCTTGAACGGTATGAAACTCATGAACGGGCTCCTTGCACGCGCACCGGTGTGCCCTGTTGGAAGGACTCGATGCAAGCGCGGGCGATGGCCAGTGCCGCTCGGGCATCTTCGCCGCTGGCCAGGGGTTTTTCGCCGCTGCGCACGCAACTGACGAAATGGTTGAGCTCGGCCACATAAGCATCACGCAGCAAGTCGGTGTCCATGCGCTGGGTGTCGGCCTGGACCCCATTGGCCAGGTAGCGCAGCAGGTCCGAGTCGTTGACGTTGCCCATGGTCAGCATGCCCGCGCTGCCGAACACTTCGCCCCGGACATCGTAGCCATAGACTGCCTGGAAATTGGCCTCGGCCGTGGCGATGGCGCCATTGTCGAAACGGATCGTGACCACCGCCGTGTCGAGAAATCCTTTGTCCTTGTAGGCCGGTGCGATCAGCGCATCGGCCATCACAAAAACTTCAATCGCCTCGGCGCCGGGGTTCAGGTAGCGCAGGGTATCGAAGTCATGGATCAGGGTTTCCAGGAAGATCACCCATTGTGGTGAGGCGGCCGGGTTGTTCAGCGCCGGGTCGCGGGTCAATGAGCGCAGCAGTTGTGGCGTACCGATCCGGCCGGCAACCACGTCCAGATGAGCTGTGCGGAAGCTTTTGGCAAAGCGGCGGTTGAAGCCGACCTGGAGGGTCACCCGTGCATCGGCAGCCGCGGCGATGGCGCGGTCAGCTTCGTCCAGGGTGATCGCCATCGGTTTTTCACAGAACACGCCTTTGCCGGCCCGGGCCGCACTGATCACCAGCTCGGCATGGCTGCGTGCCGGGGCGGCAATCAGCACAGCGTCGATATCCGGATCATCGAGCAATTGCTGTGGATCGGTATAGACCTTCTGCACGTCCAGTTCTGCCGCCAGGCGCGCGGCTTGGCCGGGGGTAGGGTCGGCGATGGCGGCGAGGCATGCGCCAGGGATGTGCCGGGCAGCGCTCAGGCCGTGAAAACTGCCCATGCGGCCGGCGCCGATGAGGCCAAGGCGGATGATCTTGGATGTGCTCATGAACATGACTCCCTTTATTGTTTTTACGACTCGGCGATAAGAACGTCCTCGTCTGGATAGGTGGGGAGCAAGCGCTGTGCCAAAAATTAAGCTATTGATATTCAAGGTGTTTTATTCTGAATGGTTCGAATATGTGTTCATTTTGATTACATGTCTATACTGGCATGTCAAAAATATAAACACGTGGTCGGATAATAATGAATGAGCAACCGGCGGCATTGAGCGAAGAAGACCGCGATTACCTCACCACGCTCGGCCCTGCGTCGTTGAACGAAGGGCCAAGCACCGTGCTGGATGAGGCCTGGCGAGCGTGCTTGCAGGGAGCTATCGATCGCCCTGTCGGAGTCAGGCGGGTGATCTGGCAGTCCTGGTTGCGCAGCGTCCATGCCGGCCTCGATCCGGAAGATGGCGAGTACCGTTTTGTCGCGCCCGCCGACCTGACCGCGACACTGGCCGCCAACCGGGTGCTGATCGCCGCTGCGGCGCAGGTCATGCGCGGTTTGCTCGCCTATAACCCCCGGGGCCATATCAACCTGACCGATGCCGAAGGCACGACTTTGCATTTCTGTGGCCTGGACCTCACCCCCATAGGCAGTCGACTGCTGGAGTCGGTCCAAGGCACCAATTGCACCGGGCTGGCGATCGTCGAAGACCGTTTGGTCTATGTGCTGGCCGAGGAGAACTTCGGGCTTGGCCTGCGCCAGCGCCGCATGCATTGCGCCGCCGCGCCAATCCGGGATGCCCACGGCCGGACGCTGGGTATGTTGACCCTGACGGCGGAGCCAGGCTGGTTTCATTTCCATACGCTGGGCACTGTCCAGGCCGCGGCCGAGGCGGTCTCGAGGCAGATGGCGCTGCAAGCCTTGCTGCAAGAGCAGCAAACAGTCCTCGAGGTGCTCAACGAGGGCTTGGTGGTATTGGATGAACAGGGCTGCATCAAGGCGCTCAACCATTACGCCCGACAATTGTTCCGCGTGGGCCATGACCTGCTCGGCAAGCCGTTCAAGAGCCTGGGGCAGAGCGAATTGACCGAGGCCGTCCTGCTTGCCAGCGGGGAGGGCGTGCGGGACCTGGATTGCACCTTTGAACTGCACGACCGCAGCCATCTGGCGTGCCTGGTGTCGGTCTGCCCGCTGGAGCAGGGCGGGCGGATTGTTTCGCTGCGCGAGAACCGCCGCATCCGGGAAATCACCCGGCGGATCATTGGCACCCAGGCCAGCTACACCTTTGAAACCATCCAGGGCCGCTCACAGGCGATTCAGGATGCAATGCACCTGGCCCGGATTGCCAGTCGCAGTGATTCGACCACGCTGATCCTCGGCGAGAGCGGCACGGGCAAGGAACTGTTCGCCCAGGCGATCCATAATGCCAGCGACCGTTGTGGTGGTCCTTTTGTGGCAGTCAACTGCGGAGCCATTCCCCGTGACCTGGTGCAGAGCGAACTGTTCGGTCATGTCGAAGGCGCTTTCACCGGATCGGCTCGCGGTGGCTCGGCAGGCAAGTTCGAATTGGCCGATGGCGGGACGATCTTCCTCGACGAAATCGGTGACATGTCCTTTGATGCACAGGTCAGCTTGCTGCGCGTCCTGCAGGAGGGTGAGGTGACGCGAGTAGGGGCGAAAAAATCGCTGCGGGTCAACGTTCGTATCATCGCCGCCACTCACCGCAATCTGAGTCAGGCGGTGGCCGAGGGGGCCTTTCGTGAGGATCTTTACTACCGGCTCAACGTGCTGAACCTGACGGTGCCGCCCCTGCGGATGCGTCGCGAGGACGTGCCGTTGCTGGCGCGGCATTTTCTCGCACGTTGTGCCCGGTCGCTCCGCAAGACCATGCACGACCTTTCCCCGGCGGCGTTGGATATCCTTAGCGCTTATCACTGGCCGGGTAACGTTCGCGAGCTGGAAAACGTCATTGAGCGGGCGACCAACCTGGCGATGAGCGAACTGATCCAACCGAACGATCTTGCGTTGGAGATCAGGCAGCGAGGGCGACCCTCGACGTGGGGAAGTTCCCCTGAGCCTCGGATGGCCCCCGACCTCGGCACCCATGAAATGAATGCAATCATCGCTGCCCTCACCGAAACCCGCGGAAACATCCGTCTGGCAGCTCAGCGGTTGAATGTGTCGCGTGGCGGGCTGTACAACAAAATGAGTCGGTTTGGACTCAAGGTCGATGCGTTCCGTGTTTAGCAGGCGGCCTCACGGCTTCCAGATTTCGACATCCTGGGCATTTACCGCGTTGGGTAGCAAACCTGCGGCAAAAAAGGCGTTGGCAATTTTCTGCTGTTCGCTCAACTGATCGGCTGTCACCGGCTGTACCTGATAACTGCGATGGGTGTTGGCGGCCTCGACTGTCTCCACGTCGAGGTTGCCCCACAACGGCCCCAGGACCTGGGCTGCGTCTCGAGGATGGTTCTTGACCCAGGTCCCGGCTTCCTGCAGTTGCTCGTAAACGAGTTTGAGCACCTCAGGATGTGCTTTCGCGTAAGCAGTGCCGGTCAGGTAGTAGCGCTTGTAGCTGGCCAGGCCGCTGCCGTCGGCCAGGGTCCGCGTTGGCAGTTGACGCTGCACGCCGCTGAGGAAGGGTTCCCAGGTGACCCAGGCGTCAACTTTCTGGTTTTCGAACGCTGCCCGGCCATCGGCGGGGGACAGGTACGCCGGTTGTATGTCGGAGAACTTCAGGCCGGCCTTGTCCAGTGCCGCGATCAGCAAATAATGGGCGCCGGCCGCCTTGGTGACGGCGACTTTCTTGCCTTTCAAGTCCGCCAACTGTCGCAACGGCGAATCCTGGCGCACGACGATGGCTTGGGCTGAAGGTGAGGGGGCTTCTTGGGCAAAGTAAGTCAGCCTGGCCTGGGCGGCCTGGGCAAAAAACGGCACGGTATCGGCCACATCGGCACTGACATCGACATTGCCGACATTCAACGCTTCCAGCAATGGCAAACCGCTGGGAAACTCGTGCCAGCTCACATCGATATTCGCCTCGGCGAGGGCTTTGTCCAGCTTGCCTTGGGTTTTCAGCAGCGTGATCAGGGTCGATGATTTCTGATAGCCGATACGCAGGGTTTCTCGTGCCTGGGCCGGCAGGGCGAGAGTCGACAAGACCAGCACCGCGACCAGGCTGGCCAGGGCGGGGCGGCGCAATAGCGCCCCGGAATGCTTGATGAGTTTTGACATGGCATGCTCGATATTGGCTAAGGAATGGGTAACCGCTTGACGAAGCTTATTGTTCTAAAAACCAATTTATAAATACTTTTTGAGTATTAGCTTAGGCGGCTTTGCCGGTATCAAAACGCGTATTGCAGACGGGTGTAGTAGTAACCGCCGGTGAAGCCGAAGGGCGAATAGCTGCCCCAGTTATCGCCGAACGAAGAGTTGCTGACACCGATATGGTCGGGGTACTTGTCGAACAGGTTCTGCGCGCCGACGGCCACGGTCAGTTGTTTGTCGATTGCATAAGCCACGTCGAGGTCGGTGATCCATTTGGCCGAATACTCGCGATCCAGGCTCGGATCGCTCGAGCTGTTGACCTCGGTGTAGGTGCCATAACGGGTCAGGCGCAGGTTGACGTCGAAGTCGTTGATCGCCCAGTCGGCAGAGAAAATCATCTTGCTGCTGGGGGAGGTCTTGGTAATCAGTGCTCGGGACTGGCGGCCGAGCAACTGGAAGTCGCCTAGGGCGCTCAATTGCGAAGGGGTGTCGTTGACGCTGAGGATTTTCGTGTGGTTGTAGTTCAGGGCCGCGGTCCACCTCACTGAGCCATAACGGTCCAGGTTCTGCCGATAATTACCCACCACATCGACCCCGGACGTCCGGGTGTTGGCGCCGTTGGTGAAGTACTGCGCACCGGCGGTGGCTGGCACGCCAATGCTGTCGAGCAGGGCGGCGACGCCCGGTCCCTGAAAACGTTCGCTGAGCACCAGACGGTCGCGCAGGTTGATGACGTAGCCGTCCACGGTCAGGCTCAGGTCTTCGCTGGGCGTCAGGGCGAAACCAAGGCTGAAGTTGGTCGAGCGTTCGGGTTTCAACGACTCAGCTCCGAGCGCCTGGGCGCCGGCCGAATCCACCGGCAGAATCACGTAGTTGTACGACTGATAGACACCATTGATGGTGTCGAAACCGGTCGAGCGCGCGGTGAAGATCTGATTGGCCAGTGACGGTGCGCGAAAGCCGTTACTGAGGGTGCCGCGTACCGAGAACATCGGGTTGAATTCGTAGCGGGTGCTGAGCTTGCCACTGCGGGTGCCGCCAACGCCTTCGTTGTAATGCTCGTAGCGTGCGGCAACGCCGAGGTACCACTGCTCGACGGGGTAAAAGCCCAGGTCGATGTAGCTGGCAACGCTGTTGCGGCTGACTTTCTGCGCGTCTTCGGGGGTAATGCCGTTGGTGACCTGGGCTCCGGGATCGGGGCGTTCGCCGGCCCGTGGATGGCCGACCGGGAACACATAGCCGCCATCGATGTAGGAGGCCTCGGAGCCGGCGCGGGTTTCGTAGCTTTCACGTCGGTGCTCGAAACCGAAGGCCACGTCCAGGGGTTTTGCCAGGCCGATTTCGTAGCTGTTTTTCAGGTCGAGGTTGCTGGTCAACTGATCGGCGATGTAGATGCCGGAGGTGAACTTGTTCGGCGTGTTTTCCCCCAGTGACGGGTTCTGGTTGTTGTAGGTGCGTTGCTTGGCGTAGTTGCGCCCGTACGTGCTGCTCAGGTCCCATGCCCAGCCGCCGAAGTCCTCGCCCTTGGCGCCGAACGCTGACTGGAAGTCGGTTTCGTTGACCAGCCAATAAGGGCTGTAGCCGTCAGGGTAGCCGTTGGGTCCGGTGGTAATGGTGTTACGGCCATTGGGCAGGCGGAAATTCTGCCCGTCGTTGTTCTCCCGGGTGGCCAATGTGGAGAACGAGTAGAGCGTGACGGCGTCGTTCAGCGGCAGGTCGAGGTTGTAGCCGACATCGGCCAGTTGGCTGCGCGGCAGCCCGTAGCCTTTGTACGTGTGATGGCTGGCATCGGCCTCACGCGGGTCGGGCGAGCCGTCGGCCTGCGGGTAGTAATGGGAGGTGTAGCCGTTGCTGCCGGCCTTGTTGTCACGCTCTTGATAGCGGGTGTCGAACGAGACATTCAGCACCCCGGCTTCACCGATCTGGAAACCATAATTGAGCGCCTCCTGGGCAGTCCCGCGTTTACCGTCGTAGCCCTGGCCCAGGGTGGTGTCGGAGCTGCCTCCCGTGGTCTGCTTGAGGATGATATTGATCACCCCGGAAATGGCGTCCGAGCCGTACTGCGCCGCCGCGCCGTCGCGCAACACCTCGATGTGATCGATGGACGCCACCGGGATCAGGTCGAGGTCGCTGGGGGCTGCGCCGCTATTGATGCCGTTGATGTTCAACGTGGCGCTGGTGTGCCGGCGCTTGCCGTTGACCAGCACCAGCACATGGGACGCGGTCAGCCCGCGCAGGGTGGCCGAGCGCACCACGCCGCTGGCATCCCAGCCGGCGCGGTCGGGCAGGTTGAAGGACGGGATGAACTTGCTCAGCGCCTCCAGCAGGCTCGGCTTGCCCACGGCGCGCAATTGTTCACCCGTCACCACATCGATGGGCGTCGGGCTGGTGGTTACCGTGCGCTCGGTGGCGCCACGGTTACCGGTGACCACCACGGTGTCGAGGGTTGGCGAGCCGTTTTCGGCGGCCTCAAGGTTGAATGAAGCGAGGCCGCAGGCAATCGACAGCGGCAGCAGTAACGGACGATAGGGCGTGGCACGGCGCGTTTGGCAGTTGAACATAAGCGTGAAGCTCCTGAATGTCGGCTGAGGTCCGTGTCACTTCTTGCGAGCGGCGACGGCTTCGATTTCCACCAGGCCGCCGGGTAGCGGCAAGGCGACCACCTGGACGGCGGTGCGCGCGGGTTTGTTTGGCTGTTCGACGCTGCCGAAGAACGGCGTATAGCCTTCCTGCAGCCCGGCGAAATCGAGCTTGCCGCCCTTGGCTGGGTCGCCCACCAGGAACACCCGCAGTTGCACCACATCCCCCAGGTCCAGGCCCTGGCTTTGCAGTACGCCCTTGAGTTTGTTGAGGATCGAGGTGGTCTGGGTCGCGGTATCGCCGTAGGCGGCAAAAGAGTCTTTCGGCGCTTGCGGGTCGTGCAGGTCAGCGAGCAGGCCGCTGACGAACAGCAAGTCAGTTTGTGCGGGCACCGACACCGCCAGGGAGATTGGAAAATTGGAGTTGGGCAGGGCGATGCGTTTGATCTCGTCGGCGTGGCTGGTGAAGGCGGTGGCAGTCATGAGAAGTCCTGTGAGCAAGGTCATGGTTTTCATCGGTCAGTCCTTTATCGAAATGAATCAGGCGGCAACGCCCGGTTGCTGGCGCTCGGCATGGCGGCCGATCAGAGAGACGATGCGCCGCGCTGAATCAGCGGCGGTGTTCTGCCAGATACCGACACCGCCATGGGCGAGGGCGTCGCTGGCCAGGTAGGTGCGGCCTTGGGGTTGGTTGAGGATCTGGTAGGCCTGCTCGCCGACTTCGTCGTTGACGATCCACGGGCCTTTGCTGAACGGCACCTTGGACCAGTTGATGGCCACCGGTTTCTGCAGCTTGGCGCTGTGGCCGGGATGCAGCAGTTCGACGGCTTGCCGGGAAGAGGCGAACTGTTCGGCGAGGGACTTCCTGGCGAAGGACTGGGCGGCTTCGCTGGTGTTGTAGGCCGCGACCAGGATGCCCTGGTCACTGTTCAGGCGATCGCTGGGATACCACAGCCCCTTGACCTCATGATCCAGGTAAGACAGCCCGCCGAAGATGTTGAAGTCGGTCTCCCAGAATCGCGGCGACTGCCAGGCCACTTTGTTCGCCTGGTCGCTTTGCGCGCTGAGGATTGCTTGCTTGAAGGGCGTGCTGAAGTTGCTCGGTAGCCTGGCCAGCAGCGGCAGGGGCACGGTGACGATGGCGTAGTCGGCGCTCAGGGTCTGAGTCTTGCCGGTCTGGCGATCCCGATAGGTGATGCGGCTGCCAAGCTCTGCGGTCTGGATGTCACTGACTTCGGCATGGAACCGAATCGCGTCCTTGAGCTTCTCGTAAAACGCGAAAGGGATCCGATCCATACCGCCGACCGGCTGGAACATGGTCGAGGAAAACTCGGGGATTTCATCGAACACCAATGCCCCCCAGAGCTTGGGATTGAGCAGTGTCTGCAACTCCAGCGGTGTGCGGGTAAGGCCGGTTTGATCGCCTGCACCGGGGATGCGGGTATAGCCCGAGCGCACCGACCCCTTGTATTTGAAGTCGGTGTTGAGGTCGCCATAGACCTTCAGGAAGTTCAGCAGCGCCTGACGGTCGTCGGCACTCAGGTCCTGGTCCAGGGCCTTGCGGCTGACGGTGCGCGCCAGCAGTTCGGACAATTGTCCTCGAGTGTCGTTGACTGCCTGGCGCAGCTGGAACGCCGGCTGTCGGGCGTCCGGCAAGGCCAGCGCATTACGGCTGCTGTTGACCAGCACTTGCAGTTCGACGCCCAGTTCGCGGCAGTAGCCGAGGATCGTCTGGTGATGGCTGGGGATGCGCGCCGGGCCGGCGTTGAAAAACTGCCCGTCATCGAACTCCACGGTCTGGCTGATGCCGTCGTCGAAATCGACCTTGGTGCCACGCCGCAAGGTCCAGTTGCGTCCGCCAACCCGTTCACGGGCTTCGAGAATCGTCACGGTGAAGCCGGCCTTGCGCAGTTCGTAGGCGCTGACCAGGCCGGAAATGCCGGCGCCGACCACCACCACGTGTTTGCCCTTGCCACTGTTGCCCAGCTGTAGCGGGGTGAAACTCGCCGCCACGGCCTGAGGTTTCAGGCCTAGCGCACCGAGGGCGCCGAGGGCGGCGGAATAACCACCGACGGCGGCAATGCGGGAAATCATTTGCCTGCGAGTGAAAGCCATGAAGTGCTCCTTGGCATGGTTGCCGATCAGGGGGTCAGAGGTCGTAGCGCACAGTCAGCAAGAGGGTTCGCGGATCGTTGATCGAGTAGTAGCGGGCGCCACTGGAGGGCACGTAGCCGACTGCCTGCGGGTATGCGCGGTCGAGCAGGTTTTTCACTGACAGCGTGGTGGTCCAGTGGCCGTCGCCGGAGATGTAGCGGGTGTTGGCGTTCCAGAAGGTCTGCTGGGGAATTTCCTGGACGTCGTCGTTCAACGCGTTGGCGTAGGATTTGGTCTGGAACTGCGCATCGGTGCCGGCCAGCCAGGTGCCGGGCAATCCGGCCGGGATGGTGTAGTTGAGACCGACACTGGTGTTCCAGCGCGGCGAGTACACCAGTTGCTTGCCATTGGCATCGACCCCGGCGCCGCTGGCGTTTTCGAAATCGTCGTACTGGCTTTGCAGGTAGCCGAGATTGAAGGTCAGTTGCAGGTCGTTGGTCAGCGCGCTGAGGGTTTCCAGTTCGACGCCGTAGGTGTGCGCCTGGCCGACGTTGGTCCGCAGGCTGACCCCCAGCGCCGGGTCGTAGGCGTTGGTCTGCAGGTCCTTGTAGTCGTTGTAGAACAGCGCAAGGTTGGCGCGCAGGCGGCGGTTGAAGAAGTCGCCTTTGAAGCCGGTTTCCCAAGTGGTCACGTCTTCAGGGGAGAACGCCTGCTCGGCGGCAGCCTGGGTTGGCGCGCGGTTGTCGTAGCCGCCGGCCTTGAAGCCTTTGGCGACATAGGCGTACTGGTTGAGGTGAGGTGTCCAGGCGTATTCGAAGCCGAGTTTCGGGCTGGTGGACTGCCAGGATTTGCTCGAGTCGGCGGTGAAGTTGGTGCCGGTGATCTGGCGGTCGGTGGTGACGGCGTAGTTGGTGTAGTCGAAGTTCTTGTGTTCGCGAGTGAAGCGTAGCCCCGCGATCAGCGACAGTTGCTGCGTGACTTTGTAACTGCCCTGACCATACAACGCATAGCTTTCGGTATTGGTCGTGCTGTATTGACCCTGGCCGATCACCCGGTTGCGCGCGATCGAGTAGGTCAGGCTGTCGCGCTCGGCATCGAACTTTTCCCGATACAGGTACAGGCCGGTGCTGAAACTGAAATCGTCGTAATCGCCGTTGAGCTGGAACTCTTGGGTGGCGTAGTCCTGCTTGTAGGTGATCAGGCTGTTCTGAATCAGGGCGGCCTGGCCCGAGTTGTCATAGTCCACCGGTTGGTTGAACGCGGAATAGGCGGTGACCGATTTGAAGTTCAGATGGTCGTCGATGGCGTAGATCGCCCGCAGCACCGAGCTGCCCTGGTCGAGACGGTTTTTCGGATTGAGGCTGCTGTAGCTCTTGAACTTGTCGAAGTGCCCGTCGGCATCGAATGGGGTGTAGCTGGTCGTATCGCCACGGTCGAAGGTTCCGGCCAGGGTCAGTTGCACGTCCCAGGGCGAATCAATGGGATTGAAGCGCAGCTTGCCGCGGTAGGACTGCAGGTCGACATTGTTCACATCCTTACCGCGGGTGGGATTGGACACGGTGCCGTCGCGGCTCAGGCGAATCGCCGAGAAGCTGCCGAACAAGGTGTTGTCCACCAGTGGGCCACTGATCAGCAGGCGAGCGTTCTGGGCGTTGTAGTTGCCGGCGCCGAGTTCGAAGAACCCCCGGGTTTCCTGGGTCGGGTCACGGGTGATCACGCGGATCGCGCCGGCGCTGCTGTTGCGCCCGTAAAGCGTACCCTGGGGGCCGCGCAGGACCTCGACGCGTTCGACATCGTTGAAGTCGAGCATCGAGGAAATCGCCCGTGGGATGTACAGGTCATCGGCGTAGACCGCCACGGCGGCTTCCTGGATCGGGTCGGTTTCGCCGATACCACGAATCCCGTAGGTCTGCGCGCTGTAGGAGATCGACTGGCGGCTGAGGGTCAGGTTGGGCACTTGCCCGGAGAGATCGCGGATGCTCTTGATCTGCTTGTCTTCCAAGGCGTTTTCGTCGAACGCGGAGATCGCCAGCGGGGCTTTTTGCAAGTCCTCGCTGCGGTGTTCTGCTGTAACGGTGACAACGGGGAGGGCACCATCCTTGGTGTTTTCTTCGGCGTGCGCTGACAACCCGAGCAAGGTCAGCGATACGGCCAGCGTCAGACGGTTTTTGGTGATGTCGTGCATGGTGAGCCCCAGGTGCGTAGGTGTGGCGTTGGTGTTTCATTTTTTTTTGGGCAAAGCGTTGCCGCAGTCATGGCTTGAAAGTCATGGCGGAGGTGGCTTGGGCCGGTTCAGGTTTTGGGTGTGGCAATTGACCGTGGAGTGGTGTCGGCCGGAAAAACGTGCAGTTCCGAAAGCCTCCACCTGGTCAGGGGTCGGTGATGGTTGTAACAGTATTTGTATAATAAGGCGCTGTAAAAGTCCGATTTGTTATAAGTTAATTATAAAAAATTGACATCAATATTGTTATTAAGATGCGTAATTCTGATGTTGTGCCGATGCGAATGTACCCAAATCCTGTGGGAGCGAGCCTGCTCGCGATGGCGTTGGCACATTCAGCATTGATACAAACTGAACGACCGCTATCGCGAGCAGGCTCGCTCCCACATGGGATGTACGTCTCCCGCCAGGATTGCCCGGGGTCAGTACCCGCGCTGTACATTCGCCAGGTTCTCTGGCGCCAGTCCGGCCAGGAAACGCTCGAGGTTGGCCAGGAAGCTGTCAGCGATTTCGTAGCGAATGTTGCTGGAGATCGCTGAAGTGTGGGGTGACAGACGTACCCCGGGATGGGTGTAGAACGGGTGGCCGTCGGGCAGTGGCTCGGGCTCGGTGACATCCAGAGAAGCCAGGCCAATGAGTCCGCTGTCCAGGGCTGCAAGCAACGCCTCCTGGTCAAGCAAACCGCCACGGGCGATGTTGATCAGGTGCAGGCCCGGCTTGGCGCTGGCGAGCACCGTGCTATCGACGATATGTCGTGTTGCCTCGGTCAGTGGCGCGGCCAGCACGAGGTGATCGGCTCGGGAAAACAGCTCATGGATATCCCGCGCGGCCTCGACTCCCTCGATTTCGAAGGGAGTCTGGCTCTGACGCAGCGCCAGCACGTTGATGCCCAGGGCGTGGGCCTTGGTCGCCAGGCTACGGCCAATCGCACCAAAACCCAGGATCCCCAACGTACTGCCCTTGAGAGGCGTCAGGGCGGTGAAATTCCATTGCGCATCGTGCACCCAGATGTCCGGCAGTCGCTTGGCTGCCGCGAAGATCGCTGCCAGGGCGAATTCGGCGATGTTTTCGGCGGCACTGCCCCTGGACGTACTCACCACAGGGCCGTCGAACAGCCACCTGGGGTAGAAGTCGATCCCCGAAGACACCACCTGGACCCATTTCAAACCGTAAGGCCAACCCGGCGGCGGCGTGTCCGGCGCCAGGTAGCCGCGCACATTGATGGGTCGTGCCAGCAACACGCTGGCGGTGGCCGGGAGGTCACTGGGGACGCCGGCCGGTACCTCGAGGACCTCGGTGCCAGGATGTGTGAGCGCGAGGCGCTGGCGAATCACCTGGTTGAAGTCTTCATCCAATTGGCTGGCGATCACGAGGGTGCTCATGGGAGGTCCTTTTTCTGACGTTGAGCGAACACCGCTTTGCCGACGCCCTGCAGCACGGCATCGTTTTGCGGGGTGTGGATGCGACTGCACAGTACGTCGCGGTAATGCCGTTGCAGCGGATTGTGCCGCGACAGACCCGGGTTGCCGGAGGCTTCGATGGCGAGCTCGACCGCACGGATCGCGTTGCCTGTCACCAGGTACTTCAATTGCGCGGCGTGGTGGGCGGGGGTGCGCCCTTCGGCGGCAGCATCGAGCAGGCTGCGGTTGGCGAACAGCAAGGTGTCGATGTGCCCGACGGTTTCCTGGAAGCGCGGCAGGGTCGACAGCGTGGCACCGAGGTTGGACGGCTTGCGCTGTTCCAGCCAGCTCACGAACCAGTCACGGGCGGCTTGCGCGACGCCGTCGTAGACCGCCGCGAGCAACACCGCCATCCACAGGAAGCCGTCGCTATCGAGTTCGGGCTGCGGCGCGCTCCAGGGGCTGACGCTGACCGCGTGATCCAGCGGCACCAGCACGTTGTCGAACAGCACTTCGTGACTGCAGGTGGCGCGCATACCCAAGTGGTCCCAGTCCTCGATGATGCTGATGCCTGGGGTATCCCGGTGGACCAGCCAAGCGCCCACCAGTGGATCTTCATCGGTGCTGCGGGCCCAGACGTTGAACCATGTCAGGCCATGGCTGCCGGTGGAGTAGATCTTGCGGCCGCTGATTCGCCAGCCTTCCGAGGTGCGCCTGGCGACAGTCGCTGGCAGCCCGCCACGGGCCGGCGTGCCCAGGTCAGGTTCGACGCGCAAGGCGTTGATCAACGCACCGTCGCGCACGGCATCCTGGGCGACGCGCAAGCGCAATGCTTCGGGCCAGGTCCGGCTGTCCTGCAGGCGTGAGTGCTGGAGATATTGCATCACCAGGATCAAGGCCGTGGAGGGTTCGCCCTTGGCGACCGCAGCGATGACCTTGCGCGCCTGCACCAGGCTGGCGCCGTCACCGCCGAGCGCCTTCGGTACCGTCAGGGCCAGCAGGCCGTGCTCGTGCAGCAGCTTGAAGTTGTCCTGGGGGAAGTCGCCGCTCTCGTCATAGACGTGGGCGGTCGCGGCCAATTGTTGACTGAGGCGTTCGAGCACTGTGTCGAAGTCGGCGACATTAACCGATTGCAACAAGGGTGGACGTAGGGAAGAAAGACTCATGGCGGGTTCACTCGATCAAAAAGGTAAGAGCCAGCTATAACTGCCGTGGCGAGAGGGCTCACAGTGGCAGCAGGCGGAAGTTGCGGTCCCACAGCGGACTCACGTCGAGCCGTTCGTTCAACACGCCGGCAGCGAAGAACAGATCGGCGACTTCCTGTTGCGAGGCGATGGCCTGGTCGTTCACTTCGATGATTTTCGTGGGCTGGCTACGGTTGTTGTACATGTCGAGGAACACTGCTTTGTCGACGCCCAGCAGTTGCGCCGACTTGGTCGCCCAAGGCTCGGGATTAGTGTTGATCCACTCCCAGGTGCGTGCCTGGCGCTGGATGTAGTCCTGGATCGCCTGCTTGCGTAGCGGGTCTTCCAGGGCTGCGGGTCGTGCGGCGATCAGGTAGTTGCCGGACAGGTAGCCCAAGGCTGTCTTGAGTACCCGGGCGCCACTGCGGAACTTCGCCAGTTGGATGAACACGCCATAGATCACCCAGGCATCCAGCTGGCCACTCTGGAATGCGCTGAAACCGTCCTGGGGCGTGAGCGCCACCGCGGTGATGTCGTTCATGGTCAGGCCTTGTTCCTTCAGGGCCTTGATCAGGAAATAGTGGGAGGTGGTCGAGCGCACATAGCCGACCCGCTTGCCGCGCAACTGTCCGATCGATTCGATAGGCGAATCCTTGGGGATGAGGAATACCTGGTTGTTCACGTCACTTTGCAAGACGGCGATCAGGCGGGGTTGGCGATGGCTCTGGATGGAAAAGATGGGCGGGATTTCGCTCATGCCACCGACATCCAGACTACCGGAGGCCAGCGCTTCGACGATCAGGTTGCCGCCGGCGAACTCGGAATATGCGACTTTGTAGGGTGTGTTGCCGGTGCCGGCGTCTTCGACGAAGTAAGAGTCCTGTCCACGGTAGGTGGCGACCTCCAGGGTCAGGTCCGCAAGGCTCTTGCCTTGCGCGAAAACTCGCGGGGCGAGACTCAGCGAGGACAGCCCCAGCGCGCCCAGGGCGAAGGAACTGGCCGTGAGGAACTCGCGACGATTGATCTGTTTCATGCCACGGCCTCGCGGGTTGCATCATTCGCTCGGGCCGTCGGTGCATAGCGATTGGTGGGCACCGGTAAGCCCAGGTTGTCCCGCAGGGTATTGCCGCTGTATTCGCAGCGAAACAAACCGCGTTGCTGCAGGATCGGCACGACCAGTTCAGTGAAATATTGCAGGCCGTCCGGCAGCAGGGAATTGATGATGAAGCCGTCGGCTGCGCCCTTCTCGAACCAGGCTTGAATGGCGTCGGCCACCTGTTCGGGGGTGCCGACAAAATCGCGCCGTGGCTGGGAGAAGCGCAGGGCGACTTCGCGCAAGGTCAGGCCTTCGTCGCGGGCCAGCTGTTTGATCCGCTCCGAGCCGCCTTTCTGGCTGTTGGCACCCAGGTCGCCCAGGTCGGGAAACGGGGCGTCCAACGGGTATTGGCTGAAATCATGGTCATTGAAAGGGCGGCCGAGGGCGACGATTGCGTCTTCGATGCTCACCAGTGACACCGCTTGCTGGTAGCGGTCTTCGACTTCGGCTTCATCGCGACCCACGATCGGACGGATTCCGGGCAGGATCGACAGTTGTGCCGCATCGCGACCAAAGCCGTTGGCGCGGCGTTTGAGGTCCTGGTAATAGGCGCGCGCTTCTTCGAAATTTTCGGCACCGACGAAAATCGCATCGGAATTCTCGGCGGCGAAGTTACGCCCGTCCTCGGAAGTACCGGCCTGGAAAATCACTGGCTGGCCTTGCCGGGAGCGGGCGATGTTGAGCGGGCCCTTCACCGAGAAAAATTCGCCCTTGTGCTCCAGCGCGTGCAGCTTGCCGGGGGCGAAGAACTCGCCGGTTTTTTTGTCGTAGGTGAAAGCGTCGTCTTCCCAGGAATCCCACAGCCCCTTGACCACCGCCACGTGTTCCTTGGCGATCCGGTAGCGCACGGCATGGGGCGGGTGCTCGCTCTTGCCGAAATTATCCGCGGTACCGCTGAGCCACGACGTCACCACGTTCCAGCCGGCGCGCCCGCCGCTGATATGGTCCAGCGAGGCGAACTGGCGCGCCACCTGGTAGGGCTCCGTGTAGCTGACGGTGACGGTGGCCACCAGGCCGATGTTGGATGTCAGCGCCGCCAGGGCCGAGAGGATGGTCAGCGGCTCGAAGCGGTTGAGGTAGTGCGGACTGGATTTTTCATGGATGTGCAGGCTGTCGGCGATGAACACGAAATCGAACTTGGCGCCTTCGGCCAGGAGTGTCTGTTGCTTGTAGAAACCGAAGTCGGTACTGGCGTTGGGTTGTGCCTGCGGATGGCGCCATTCGCCCCAGCCGTGGCCGACGCCGTGGACCATTGCTCCGAGTTTGAGTGGGCGTTGTTTGCTCATGGTTCTGCTCCTTTAGCGCGAAGCCTGGGTGAGGGGGGCACGCAGGGTGTTGAAGCTCTTGTCGAAGCCCTGGGAGACATCGATGTGTCGAGTCAGCAGGCCTTCCTCCTGATAAATGTCAGCGGTTGTCTGCAGGCCACTGACTACCGCGTCGTCAATGACCACCGGCTGCATGTGGGTCGCGTTGGCTACCGTCAGGTGCACCTCCAGGGGCAAGCCAGTGATTTTGGCCTGCGCAGCGGCATACTCGTTGGGGTGGTCGTTGCTCCAGCGATAGGCCCGGTCGACCCGGGCGACAAAGTCGTCCAATTGCTGGCGTTTATCGGCGATGGCCTGGCTGGTGGCGGCGAGATAGAGATGATTGCTCAGCAGGTTGCTGCCGCTGACCAGGACCTTGGCCTGGCTTTGCGCGGTGACGACGGTGGTGAAGGGGTCCCAGGTCGACCAGGCGTCTGCGGTGCCGTTATCCAGCACCAGCCGGGATTCGCTGGGCAGCAGGAAAACGAACTCCACGTCTGCGGTACTCAGGCCTGCGCTGCGCAGGGCCTTGATAGCCAAGTAGTGCCCGATGGAGCCTCGTGTGGTGACGATGCGCTTGCCCTTGAGATCGGCGACAGCCTTGATAGGGGAGTCCTTGGGAACAAGAATGGCAGTCGTGTTGCGTCCTTCGGCGTGGATGATGCTGACGACCTTGAGCGACGCTCCGGCGCCCAGGGCGAACACGTAGGGAGCATCGCCCAGGGCGCCGATATCCACGGCACCGGCATTCAGCGCCTCGCCCAGTGGCGCGGCGGCGGGGAACTCGGAAAACTGGATATCGTAAGGCACGTCCTTGAGCTCGCCGGAGACTTCCAGCAGGGCCTTGATGGTGGACTTCTGATTGGCAACTCGCAGCGGTTGCAAGTCGGTGGCGTGGACCGAGCCAAAGGCAAGGGTGATTAACAGCAGGGGCAGGGTCAGGCGCATCGCGGGGCTCCAGGCTAAAAGTGTTGCGTTCAGTCGCCTCCGCCTGGAGAAGGGGTCGGCTGGTGTAGAAGGGGCGATCATCGCGCCCCCCCTGTGCATTCAGATGACGTAAAAACCATGAGTGCCGTCGCGGGCCAGTTGGTCGACGAGGCCATACTCCCAATCCAGGTACGCCTGCATGGCTTCCCGTGGGCTGTCGGTGCCCTCGTAAGGCCGACGGTAACGGTCGATGCGCGGCGAGGCGAGGCGGGTTTCGCCATGTTCCAGCGGCAATTGCGCAGCAATCCAGGCAGCGGTGCCGTCGCGCAGCAGGAAAACGGCTTTGCCGGTAATGGCCTCGACCTCGGCGACCGCCAGTCGTGCCAACTGGCTGCTGCCGCAGGTCAGGACGTAGCGTTGAGCGGGCGAAACCTTGCTCAAGGCTTCGCTCAGTTGCGCGCGCAATACCCACCAGGCACCCGGGATGTGGCGCTTGACGTAGTTGGCGCTGCTGGTGAAATCCAGCACCACCGTGTCACCCTCGGCCAGCCACTGGGCAAGGGTGTCAGGGCTGATCTCCTCGGCCTGTGGCGGCACAGGAACGGGAGCTTTCCACGAGCCCTGTTCACTGAAGTGCGCGGGTTGCAAATCATCCAGTACGTACACGTCCCAACCCAATTGCGCGAGCCAGGAGCCGGTCATATTGGCCCGTACGCCGTCGTCATCGACCAGTACCAGGCGCGCGCCGCGAACACTGGCGAAGTGATCGGTTTCCTGCACCAGTTGCCCGCCGGGGGTGGAGCGGGAAGCGGGCAGGTGACCGGCCTCGAATTCCTCCGGGGTGCGTACGTCGAACAGGTAGGTGCTGCGTGTCGGCTCCTGTTGCCAGCGGTGCAAGTCGGCAAGGGTGGCACGACCCACCAGCGCCTTGTCGGCAACGCGGCGAGCATCGCCGGCGGCAATATCTCGATGTTCCTCGCCACTGTCGGCGAATCGACGCGACTGGCCGTGCTCCAGCGTTTGGCCGGCCAGGGTCCAGCCGATGGTGCCGTTGCGCAGGGCGGACACCGGGTTGGCGATGCCCGCATTGATCAGTGACTGGGTGCCGATGATGCTGCGGGTGCGCCCGGCGCAGTTGACGATGATTCGGGTTGACGGATCCGGAGCCAGCGCCCGGGCACGCAACACCAGTTCCGCCCCCGGTACACTGATGCCGCCGGGAATGCTCATGGTCTGGTATTCGTCGAAGCGCCGGGCATCGAGCACCACCACGTCGGCCTCGTTGTCGAGCAGCGCCTTGACCTCTTCCGCCGCCAGCGACGGTGTATGGCGCTGGCTTTCCACCAGTTCACCAAAGGCCTTGCTCGGCACATTGACGTCGATGAACAGCTCGCCGCCGGCCTTGCGCCAGCCTTCCAGGCCGCCTTCGAGCATGCTCACATTGACGTAACCCAGGCCTTGCAGGCGTTGGCGCGCAATGTCGGCCAGGCCTTCACCATTGTCATAGACCGTCACCGGGGTATCGCGCCTCGGGATGCGCGAGTAGACCTCGAGTTCCAGCTTCGACAGGGTAATGTTGGCTGCGAACAATGGATGGCCCTGGGCGAAGGGGGCCTCTTCGCGCACATCGATGAGGGCCAGCTCTTCACGGTTCAGCAACGCCTGGCGAATCTGCGAGTAGGAGCGGGTACGTACGGTGCTCATAGGGCTTGGCTCTCTTTGGACAGGTCCCAGATATTGGGGAGGAAGGCGTTGGAATAACCGGAGATGAACAATTTCTCGCTGCCGTCGGGCTGGTACACCGCGCGGCGTACGGCGCCGATGTTGGCGCCATAGACATGGATGCTGATGGAGACCTGGTCGTCGAAGGCGTTGCTGACCTGATGGATGTCGCCGATCCGGGGAGAGACGGCTTCGACCTGGCCGGGCAGCAGATGAATCGGCGAACCCTCGGGTGCCAGGCTGCCATCGGGATGGCGAGCAAAGCCTTGTGAATGCTCTGCACCGCGCAACATGCCGATCAGGCCCCAGACCCGATGGTCATGGATCGGCGTGCGTTGCCCTGGTCCCCAGACAAAACTGACGACACTGAAACGCTGCCGCGAATCGGCGTGCAGCAGGTATTGCTGATAGCGCTCTGGGTCTGGCTTGGCGAACGCTTCGGGCAGCCAGTCGTCATGGCTGACCAGTTGTGCAAGCAACTTGCCGCCGCGATGCAGCAGATCACCCTCGCGGGGATTGCCGTCGATCAGCTCTGCCAGGGCGCCTATGAATGCTCTGAGTCTCTCCGGGTGTCGGGCCTGGGTCATGGCGGATTCCATCGTCGTGGTGAAAATTCGATATCAGGATTTAAGCATAATGATTTTTCTTAATATGCTATTTTTTTATGATTAGGTTATAGCTGAAAAGAATTTAGAATCCGTTTGACTAGTGTTAGATGTTATCGATAGGTAGGCCGGGCTATCCAGATTGGCGCAATGGCACTATGCTTTTTCGCAGGGCTTTATGCTTTTCAAACATCTTATTGACTGTTCTCTATGTGCGGGCCAAATGAAAATTGACGATATTGACGCCTTTGTCGAAGTGATTCGTTGCCAGTCCATCAGCCATGCCGCCGAGACGTTGCAACTGACGCAACCGGCGATCACGCGGCGCGTGCAGAACTTCGAGCAGGCCTTGGGGGTGGAGTTGTTCGACCGTAATACCAAGCCGCTCAAGCCGACATTGATCGGTACGCGGGTCTATGAGCAATGTCGTTTGATCCTGCGGGAGATGGATGCGCTGCGCGAACTGGTCGCCACCGACGCGCCGCCTACCGGGTTGTTGCGCCTGGGCGTTCCGCAAACGATCGGTGATGTGGTGTTGCTCGATGCCCTCAAGCATTTGCGCGTCGAGTATCCCGAACTGCGCGCCCAGGTGGCCACGGGCTGGGGCAGTCAGTTGGTCGGCAAGATCGAGCGCGGCGAGTTGGATGCGGCGGCTGCATTATTTCCCGCTGGCAAGATTTTTCCCGACAACATTGTTGGCGAGTCGATCGGCAAGATGGAGTTGGTCGTGGTCTGTGCCAAGGCGCAACTGCCCAAGCGCCCCTGCAAGTTGGCTGATGTCTACCAGAATGGCTGGGTACTCAATCCCGACGGCTGCGGTTTTCGCGCCGGGCTGCAGCGGACCTTGTCGGACCAGGGCTTGGCCCTGCGGGTCAACCTGGAGACCTTCGGCACTGAATTGCAATTGGGCCTGGTCGCCGATGGCCTGGGCCTTGGCCTGGTGCCGCGTCCGTTGCTGGAGCGCAGCGCCCACCGTGATCAGCTGGCCGCGATGCCCCTCAAGGACTTCAAGCCAGTGATGGACCTGTGGTTGATCTATCCGCACTTCCTCGGCAACCTGCAAGGGCCAGTGGATGCCTTTGGCAAGCTGGTGGCCGGATCGTTGCAGAAGATCAAGAGTGCTGCGTAAGGAATACGGACGGCGATCTATAATAAAAAAAAATAATGATTAGCTTAGATTAAAATGTGCTTTTTATTATTTTTTACCTTCCCCTAGGCTTGCTGGAGATCCCTAGTCCATCCAGGAAGTCTTGTCATGAGCAGCGTCAGCCCGCTATCCAGCGCCTCGAAAAATGTCCGCCAACGCGTCACTCCCGAAGAGTGGGAAGTGCGCGTGAAGCTGGCCGCAGCCTACCGGCTGGCGGCCTTGTTCAAGTGGACCGATCACATCTACACGCATTTTTCCGCGCGAGTGCCCGGGCCTGAAGAGCATTTCCTGATCAACGCGTTCGGGTTGTTGTTCGATGAAATTACCGCTTCCAACCTGGTCAAGGTCGACGTCGACGGCACCCTCGTCGACGACCCGACAGGACTTGGCATCAACCACGCCGGCTATGTGATCCATAGCGCGATCCATGGTGCGCGGCCTGATCTGCAAGCCGTTCTGCACACCCACACCCGCGATGGCATCGCGGTGTCCGCCCAGCGGGACGGTTTACTGCCGATCTCCCAGCATTCCATCGCCTTTTCCGGGCGGGTGGCCTACCACGGATATGAAGGCATTGCGCTGGACCTCGACGAGCGTGAACGACTGGTGGCGGACCTGGGGGACAAGAGCGTGCTGATCCTGCGCAACCATGGGCTACTGACCGCGGGCGTCAGCGTCGAACATGCGTTCCAGCAACTGCAAGGCCTGGAGCGCGCCTGCAACATCCAGATCGCGGCGCAGGCCGCTGGCAACGCCGAGCTGGTCTTCCCGCCGGCCGACGTCGTAGCCAAGGTCGAGACCCAGGCCGAGGCGCTCAAGAGAGAGGCGATGGACCGGGGGTTGCGCGGCATTGGAATGCGCTGATCCGGCAGTTGGAAAGGACCGATCTGGACTACAAGAACTGAGCCTATGGGCGAATGTGCTGGAAGTTGCAACCGGCACATTCCTATTGTGGGGAGCTTTTTGTGGGAGCGAGCCTGCTCGCGATGGCAGCAGACCAGTCAACATCAATACCGACTGATCCGACGCCATCGCGAGCAGGCTCGCTCCCACAGAATATCGATGTGTGAATGTAGATCCGGCGGCAGCCGGAAACATTGTGGGAGCAAGCTCGCTCCCCGCAATGCCTGTATGGCGCTTTCAGGCCACCTTTTCCGCCGCCTGGCGCTCGCGTTCGGCAACCAATTGCCGGGTCAGGGGGGATCAGGCGCTTGCCGTAATCGATGGCGTCCTCCAGTGGGTCGAAGCCGCGGATCAGGAAGGTGGTGATGCCCAGGTCGTAGTAGTCGAGCAGCGCTTCTGCCACTTGTTCCGGGGTGCCCACCAAAGAGGTCGAGTTACCCTGTGCGCCGAGCAGGCCGGCAATGCCGGTCCACAGCCGCTTGTCCAGGCGCGAGCCTTGGGCTGCCGCTGCCAGCAGGCGTCGCGAGCCTTCGTTCGGTGGTTCCCGGCGCACGAATCCATTCTGTTTGGCCAATGCGCTTGCCTGTTGCAGGATGCGCTCGGCGCGCTCCCAGGCTTGCTCTTCGGTGTCTGCCAGAATCGGTCGCAACGACAGGCTGAAGCGGATGCTACGACCGTGCCTGGCGGCTTCGGCACGCACCTGGTGTACCACCTCGCGCACTTGCTCGTAGGTTTCTCCCCACAATGCATAGACGTCCGCATGCTTGCCCGCCACCGCGATGGCGGCCGCTGACGACCCGCCGAAGTACAGCGGGATATGCGGTTGCTGCGGCGATTTCACGTCCGAGTGTGCGCCTTCGAATTGGTAATACTTGCCTTGATAGTCGAAAGGCTTTTCGCGGGTCCATTCCTGGCGCAGCACGTCGAGGTATTCATCCGTGCGGGCATAGCGCTCGTCCTTGCCGATGTAGCTACCGTCGGCACGCAGCTCGCGATCATCGCCACCGGTGATGATGTGGACGGCGGTGCGCCCGCCATTGAATACGTCCAGCGTATTGAACTGGCGAGCGGCCAGGGTCGGTGCAACGAACCCCGGTCGATGGGCGATGAGGAACTTCAGGTTTTTCGTCACGCTGGCGGCGTGTGAGGCGATCAGTGTGCTGTCCGGGCTATTGGAATGAAACGCGACCAACGCCCGGTCGAAACCGGCCTCCTCGTGGGCCCGGGCCACTTTCTCCACGTACTCGGGTTGCAGGACTGGGCCACTGCGTGGATGGATCTCCGAGGCGTGGTGGCCGCCGATGAAACCGATAAATTCAACACTCATGGTGGATTCCTTTTCATTTTCACTGAATTGGCGTGATTGAGCCTCCACCGGGCGAGGGGTCGGTCCGTGACAGCAAAGTAGGCGTAGAGGGGCAGGCCTGTGAAATGCCGATTTGTTCTATAGTAATTATCAAATATTTTAATCAATTATTTATCTTGTTATCAGATATTTGCATTTTATAGCGAATGGTCGGTGTGCCCTCCATCGACGCTGCCCGTAGCGAATTATTATGCAAATAATTCATTTGGAGTTTGCTACATCTGATTTTTAAACATATTAGGTTATTCCTAAAAAGAATTTCACTGGGTTTTTTTATGCGAATAGCATGAGTCCGAAGCTGATGCATGGCGCCTCTGGCCATGTTCTATATGAGGAAGGAAGCCTGATGAGCGACAAGATTTTCGAGACACGGGGCACCAGCAGCTCTTTTTTCGTCGAGAAGACCGTGCGTCTCAACGCAGCGCGGCAAGGTGCGTGGAGACTGGCTCCCGACTGGTTGCGTCATTGGCGCACGCCAGAGGCGTTGTTGCGCTTGATCAGTCCGATTGTGCTCCTGCTGCTGTGGGAGCTGGCGTCGCGCTGGGGCCTGATCCCGCCGCGGGTCATTGCCGCGCCGTCGCAGATCGGCGGAACGCTATGGGCCATGATCGTCTCGGGTGAGCTTGGCAGGCATCTGCTGGTTTCGCTGCAACGGGCGCTCGTGGGGTTGAGCATCGGCGTAACGATCGGTGTGATCGCGGCGCTGATCAGCGGCCTGTCGAAACGCGGCGAGGTGGTCCTCGATTCGCCGATGCAGATGCTGCGCACCATCCCTTCGCTGGCCCTCGTGCCGCTGTTCATCCTCTGGTTCGGCATTGGCGAGTTCACCAAGATCGCGCTGATCGTCATCGGCACCACTTTCCCGGTGTACCTGAATCTGTTTGCCGGCATTCGCAATATCGACCCCAAGCTGATCGAGGCCGCCAACACCTTGGGCCTGAGCCGTCGAGAGCTGATCTGGCACGTGATCCTGCCCGGTTCCTTGCCCTCGTTTTTCGTCGGCCTGCGCTACTCCCTGGGAATTTCCTGGCTGGCCCTGGTTTTCGTCGAGCAAATCAACACCACCGCCGGCATCGGCTACCTGGCCAGTGATGCGCGAGATTTCATGCGCACCGACGTGATCGTGATTTGCCTGCTGATCTACAGCGTCCTCGGCCTGTTGATCGACGGATTGATCCGCACGCTGGAGCGATTTGCCCTGGCCTGGCGCCCAACTTTTGTGAGGAACTGATATGTCGAGCATTGATCTCGTGGAGGCATCCAAACCCACGGATGCCGTAGCGCCTGTGCAACTGCGCAATGTGGTGCGTCAATTTGGCCAACAGCGGGTCATCGATGGCCTGGACCTGGACATCGCCCCGGGGGAGTTCGTCGCGCTGCTCGGCGCCAGCGGTTCGGGCAAGACCACCTTGCTGCGCAGCCTGGCAGGACTCGACAGCATCGACAGCGGTCAACTGCGAGTGCCCAGGGCGCGGGCGGCAGTGTTCCAGGAACCCCGGCTGATGCCCTGGAAACGGGCCTGGAAGAACGTGATTCTTGGCCTGCGCGTTCCCAATGCCAAGGCTCGTGCGGTAGAAGCCCTGACCGAGGTGGGCCTGGCTCATCGGTTGGAGGCCTATCCGGCGACGCTGTCTGGCGGCGAAGCCCAACGGGTGGCGCTGGCCCGCGGCCTGGTGCGCGAGCCAAAGTTGTTGCTGCTCGACGAGCCGTTCGCCGCGCTCGATGCGCTGACCCGGATCCGCATGCATCGGCTGATCATCGACTTATGGCGCAAACACACACCTGCTGTGTTGCTGGTGACCCACGATGTGGACGAAGCGATCCTGCTGGCCGATCGGGTCATCGTGCTGGCCAACGGCAAGATCGCTGAACAATTGACGATCGATCTGCCCAGGGCACGGGACACCGGCCAGGAAGGCTTCCAGAACATCCGTGCGCGCTTGCTGAAACTGTTGGGTGTTGAAACGCTGGAACCCGCGGCCCAGGCAAATGGCGCTGCACGTCAGGCTACGGCCAGCAGCGTCCGGCGTTTTGCCCATGGATGATCTGTCGATGAAGGCGTTCGCCATGCCCAGGCGCACCTGGAAGACCACGGCCGTGCTATTGGTCGGTGCCGCATTCGTGCTTGCAGGGTGCAAAGATAACAGCGACAGCCAATCACCTACGGCCAAGGCTCCCGACTTGTCCAGCGTGACGCTGGTGCTGGGCGATCAGGCCAAGGGTTTGCGCACGGTGGTGGAAGCGTCGAACGCATTGGAAGGGATCGAGTACAAGGTGCAGTGGGCGAACTTCCAGGGCGCCGCGCCGTTGTTCGAAGCCCTGCGGGCCGGCGCTGTCGACCTGGCGCCGGCGGGTGACACGCCGGTGCTTGCGGCGGCAACGGGAGGCACGCCGTTACGGATTGTCGCGGTGCGGCGCGGCCAGTCACGAGGCATCGCGATTCTGGTCCCGCCGGATTCAACGATCCGCAGTGTCGCCGATCTGAAAGGCCGCAACGTCGTGGTTTCGTCGGCCCGAGGCAGCATTTCCCAGTACCTGCTGATCCGCGCACTGGCCAACGCCGGGGTCGATGAGAAAGACGTCAATGTGGGGTTTGTCCTGCCGACCGATGCGTTGCCAGCGTTCAACGCCGGAAAAATCGAAGCCTGGGCGACGTTTGGTGTGTACCAGGCTTTCGCTGAGCAGAAGGGCGCCCGGGTATTGCTCAGCGGCGAGGGCATCAACTCGGGGCTGACGTTTATCACGGCCTCAGATGAAGTCCTGAATGACCCGCTCAAGCGCAAGGCGTTGAGTGATGTCCTCGGACGTTTTGCCAAGGCTTTCGAATGGGCGCAGGACAATCGCGATGAGTACGCCCGGGTCTTTGCCAAGGTTAACGACATTCCCCTTGAAGTCTCGCAGACCTTGCGCAGTTGGGGCGACGAGTCGCTGGTTCCGGTCGAGGCGCAAGACGTCCAGGCCCTGCAACAGGTCGACGATTTGTTCGTGGCAAAGAAAATTTTTCCCCATCGAGTCGACGTTAAGGCGCTGACGGATCAGCAGGTGTTTTCCCCGACGCCTTTGACGCTGTCGCAATCGGAATCGGCGCGTTAGCCCAGGAACTGGTGCGTGTTCAATTTGGACATTTATAGGAGTCAAGCAATGGGCAATGTTCAGAGCGCCACCCGTGCCCTGGAGGTATTCCGACGCTCGCTGCCGAGTGGCGAGCTGTTGGATCTTGGCCGGGTGTTCCGCGAACCTTTGGCGCTGTCGCGGTTGCACACCACGCCCAAACGCGTATCGAGTCGTCGCGAAGGGCTCTTACTGGGGGTATTCGTCCTGGTGCTGCATGGAGCGGTGATTGTCTGGGTCAACCAGGCGCCTGCTCCGGTATTGCCCGTGGTACCGCCGGAGATTCCGCCGATGACCATCGAGTTTTCCCAGCCCGCGCCGCCGGTGGTGGAGCCTCCACCACCCGCACCGATTCCGCAACCTGTGGTCGAGCCTCCGCCGCCGGTCGAGGATGAATTGGCCATCAAGCCACCGCCGCCTAAACCGATTCCCAAACCCAAACCGCTGGTCAAGCCGGTGCCAAAACCCGTAGCCAAGCCGGTGGAGCAGCCACCGGTAGCTCCGGCACCGCCGCAACCGGTCGTGGCCCCGGCGCCGCCCGTACCGCCCGCACCGAAACCGGTGACGCCACCTTCGGCCAGCGCCGGTTACCTGAAAAATCCGGCGCCGGAATATCCGTCGCTGGCAATGCGTCGCGGCTGGGAAGGCACGGTGCTGTTGCGGGTGCATGTCCTGGCCAGCGGCAAACCCGGTGAGGTCCAGCTCCAGAAAAGCAGCGGCCGCGATCAACTCGACGACGCTGCGCTGGCGGCGGTCAAGCGCTGGAGTTTTGTTCCGGCCAAGCAGGGGGACGTCGCCGTGGACGGGTGGGTCAGCGTGCCCATTGACTTCAAGATCAAGTAACTCAACGCAACCGACAGACCGCGGGCCACCTGACAAAAGGCGCATCGCTACAACCGATACCGCTACAACTGACTTAGCGCCTTATTGGAGAGCCTGACCATGAACCTGATTGCATCGCCTTTTGAATCCATCGAACACGCCGTCATCTGGCCGTTGATCCTTTTTTCCGTCACGACCTGGGGCCTTGCCTTGCTCAAGGGCGTGCAATTCACTCGTCTCAAGACCCAGGACCGCAAATTCCATAAGCGCTTCTGGACCGCCTCCAGTCTCGATTCCGCCGCCGAACTGGCCCAAAGCCAACCGGGTGCGGCAGCCCGAGTGGCACTGGCCGGCTATGCTGCGATCCAGGTGCCGGAAGGCCTGCAAGCCACCGACCTGAGCCAGTCGATCAATCACCAGGACCGGCTCGAGCGCGCCTTGCGCCAGCAGATCGTGCGGGAACGCCGGTCATTGGAAAGCGGCCTGGCAATCCTGGCGAGCATTGGCAGCACGTCGCCCTTTATCGGCTTGTTCGGCACCGTCTGGGGCATCATGTCGGCCCTCAAGGGTATCAGTGCGGCGGGCTCGGCCAGCCTGGAAACCGTCGCCGGCCCGATCGGTGCCGCGCTGGTCGCCACCGGCGTCGGTATCGCCGTCGCGGTGCCGGCGGTGCTGGTCTACAACTACTTCCTGCGTCGCCTGAAGCTGACCGCCGCCGACCTCGACGACTTTGCCCATGACTTCTACAGCCTGGCCCAGAAGAATGCGTTCCGCGTGTTGCTGCACCCGGTATTGAACAAGCCTGGTGCGACCGTCGCCGGACAGAAAGTGAAGGAGGCGTCCTGACATGGCCTTCTCCACACAAGACAGCGACGAAGTGCTCAGTGAGATCAACGTCACGCCACTGGTGGATGTCATGTTGGTGCTGCTCGTGGTGTTCATCGTCACCGCGCCGCTGCTGACCAACGCCATTCCCATCAACCTGCCAAAGACCGAGTCAGTGGCGCCAGTGGAACAGAAAGACCCGCTGGTGGTGAGCATCGACGACAAGGGCAAGGTGTTCATCAACAAGGATGAGATCCAGGCGGATCTGCTGGAGTCGAACCTGCAAGCCGCCAAGGCGAAGAACCCTGATGTACGGGTGCAACTGCAGGCGGACAACGGCGTGAATTATGGCGAGGTGGCCCGGGCCATGGCGTCCATCGAGCGGGCGGGGATCAGCAAGCTGTCGGTGATTACCGCGAAGTAGAGGTGTGGTGCGAACCATTTCCGGGGCTGCGTTTTGTAGCGATCACTACACCAGCATCAAGGCAGCCATCAGGATGCCGATTCCTGTCCAGGCAGGCGAGGGCATGCGGTCCTCTCACCTAGTATTGGCTAGGTGATGTGGAGGGAGTCCAACGTTCTTCGACATCATCTCGACGTGGAGAACGGAAAAATATGCGCCCCAATCACCTCCATCTGGCCTGGTGACCGGGGCAAGTCGCGACTGTGAGCTCCGTAGGTGCTCGGAGCTGCTCGGCGGCTCGAATCATCCAGGCGTCGGCGTAAGCGTCAAAAGCGTACCTCCTTGCCGAGCTGAAGCGTAGGCCGCGTCCATGACCTGCATGATGGCCTCGGCGTCGCGTAACGATGCAATGGGCTTGGCCCCGTTACGGCACTCAGCAAGCACTTGCTTGACGAACAGTGGGTAATAGACGTCTGTGTCCAGTTGCAGTCGGCGGCTTCGAGTACCGGCGGCAAGGTTCTGTCGATCCCTTATTTCGATTCGGTCAGGACCGGATTTGGCGTACATGTGATCGGATGAAAGGGTGAAGGAGAACTCTCGTTGTTCATCAAAGGTACTGGGGAAACTGTATCCCGTTTCCACAACACCGATCACGCCATCCTCAGTCTGCAGGGTCAATAACGAATAGTCTTCGACGTTACCCCGATGCGTGAGTGAATTCATGACGGCTGAGACTCGCGAGACTTCCTTGCCGGTCAGCAGTCTGAAGAGATCTATGAAATGCGTCGCCACGTTGATCGTCGATCCGCCTCCTGAAAAAGCAGGATCGATGACCCAGCCTGAGCCTGCCGTTTCATAACGAGAGGGCGGACCTACGATGAAACGGAAAGACATGTAGTTGAAGTCCGTGGCCAAGTGTCCCTCGGCATCTTGCAGGGCACTGAGCAGTTCACTCATGCGGAAGATCAGCGGTACAGCACAGTAGAGATTGGCTTGCTCGGCCAGCTCACGTAGCCGTGTGACTTGTGCCATGTTGATGCCGCAGGGCTTTTCCAGGGCAAAGGGGATGTTTCGTGCGATCACGGCCTCTGCCAGTGACGGCATTTGCGAGTGCCTGCCGAACACGAAAGCAAAATCGACCTCCTCGCGCTCAAGCAATTCGTAGGATGAGCTATACAAAGCGCATTTGAATCGCTCGGCAATCGCCTCACCCTTCACGTGCTCCGAATCCGACACGGCCACCACTTGGACCCCATGGGTCTCAAGCGCATTCAGATACAGCGGGACGTGCCAATGGCTGACTTCCAGTAACGCAACTTTCATATGTACTTACTCCTGGCGCGGTGCTGTTACGTTATCGGGGTGGTAATCGAACCCAAGGAAGCGCAGTGCAAGCAACGCCTGACCTTTGTGCATGGGGCCACCGTCCTGGGTAGGACAACCTCGTTTACGCGCAGCAGTGCAAAGCGGTGTCGAGTCCGGCGAGTTGATGATATCGACGACGAGGGTGCCGGGCTCGAGCCGGTCGGGGTCCACAGGCATAGGATCATTCTTGCTCATGCCAAGCGGCGTGGCATTGATCACGATTTCATGGCCCTGTGGGTCGGGAGGGCCGGAATGCGTGATGCAACCTGTTTCGGCAGCAACGGCTTTCGCCAGCTCCTCGGCTCGCTGTTCGTCGACATCGGAAATAGTCAGCGATCGAGCGCCCGCCGACGCGACGGCAAATGCGATCGCTCTGCCTGCGCCTCCAGCGCCGACCAAAAGAACGTTTTTGTCCGCGGGATAGTAGCCTTCCCATTGCATGCCAAGGACACAGCCGAGGCCATCGAATACGGCGCCGACCCAGCGTCCGTCGGTCTCGCAACGAATGACATTGATTGCACCGACTTGCCGCGCAGTCGGATGAAGTTCGTCGACAACCGCCAGCATCCTTTGTTTGTGAGGCATGGTGATCAGGATGCCGGCGAGATTGTTCAGCGCTCTGGCACCCGCCACGAACGAGGACAGGTCATCGGCCTTGACCTCCAAAGGAATACAAACCGCGTCTGCCTGCTGTTCTATAAAGAGTCGATTGAATAATTGTGGAGACTTGGCGGCCGCCAGCGGATGGCCGACCAATCCATAAAGCCGAGTTGTTCCTGTGATATGTGAGGCCATGGTTGCCTGATATTCGATGTTGACGGGAAGAGGCGCCCTGATTGCCTTTGGGGGCATGAACAGCGTGGATGGCTCTGCATAGGCAAATGCCAACCGCATGATGCTGCTCTGCCCGTCGGGCCTGTGTGGGGCGCGAAAACCTGAGGGTCGCACCAGTGTAATTCGAAGGTGGTTACGAGCGCAGTTGGCTAGCCAGGTCGTTTGGGACGGCTGTCCGGGCTGTGCCCTGCATCGCTTCGGCTCGTAGACGATCGTATTCTTCTTTGGCGATAGGCACCGCGTTGCGCTTGCCGAGATCTTCAAGGCGAATCCGGTACGTTTCACGCGTAGTGAACGCCGCGATCGCAGCGACCACACAGATACCTAATGTAAGGGAACCGATTTTCAGAGGGATATTCTCGGAGCCGGGCGGCGCGACAGTGACGAAGATTGCCGGGAGAAACGCAGTCATCGCGGTTCCGATATTCTGTCCGATGGCCATGCCGGTCACACGCACCCGCGTGCGGAACAGTTCGGGAAAGAGGCTTGGGAAGACGCCGTTGAAACCCTGGTAGGCGACGCCCCACATGAGTACAGAGAGAATCAGCGAAAGCCACAGGTTGTGGATGCTGATCGCGTACAGGTACGCGTACGAAAGCAGTCCCGCGCAGAGCACGCCAACAATGACTGGGGGCCTGCGGCCGATCTTGTCTGAGAGGTTGCCGACGAAGGGGATCAGGATCACCGCGCACATGTTACCCAGCAGAGGAATCCACAAATAGATGCCTGCAGGGAAGCCGATTCCATAGGCAGGTTGAACTGCGTAAGTGGCGCCGAATACCGAAGCGACAATGGCGATCACTGCGGCAAGTGCCATGCAGATCACACGCAAGAGGTCACCCCAGCTCTGCCGGATGACTTCGACGACTGGCAGGACCGTCTCTACGTCTTGCTTTTTCTGTTCGGAAAATGCCGGTGTCTCATCGACCTGGCGACGAATGATATAGCCCATGATGACGACAACGACGCTAAGCAGGAACGGAATCCGCCAGCCCCAGGAAGCGAACTGATCCGCAGGCATGAAGTGAGCCAGAGGCAGGAAAACGGCTGCCGCGAGGAGCTGTCCGGCCTGGACCCCTTGGAGAGTAAAACTCGCGAAGTAACCACGGCGACCGGACGGAGCGTGTTCGAGAATCATGGAACTGGCGCAGGAGATCTCCCCGGCCACCGCAAAACCCTGAATCAGACGCATCGTCACCAGCAGCAGCGGCGCCCAGATCCCGATCTGCTGGTACGTTGGCAGAAGTCCGATGCACATCGTCGAGAAGCCCATCAGGAACATGCAGTAGACCAGAACCGTTTTACGGCCATGACGATCGCCTAAATGCCCCAGGACGACGGCGCCTATCGGCCGGGCGATGTAACCCACACCAAAGCTGGCCAGGGAGGCGATGATGCCGACCGCTGGGTTATCAGATGGGAAAAAGAGCTGTGGGAACAGCAACGCCGCTGCGGTCGCATAGATAAAGAAGTCGTAATACTCCAATGCCGAGCCGATCCAACCGCTGGCGGCGGCTTTCTTTGACTGGCCTTTGGAATGAGCGTCGATCGGTATGCTCTGATTCATGACGTGTCTCCGGTTTTCCAATTGTTTTTATTGTAACAACGTTCCATTAGTAATTCTGTTACTGGAAACGCCGCATTGTCAAGGAAGTCTTTCCTTGGTGATCAAGGCGTGACGCTGGTATTCGTGAGGTGCTGAATGCATACGCCAGGCACCGTCGCCGAGCCGAGCGCGCACGCTAAAGCCCGCTCATGCAATTGAGCGAATAGGGTGTAAGCGGATGAACAGGCTCCCTAGCGCCAGCTGCCAGCACTGTTGCTTCCTACCGAGGGCAATGACTCCAACGACAGGTTTTAACGTTGTGATGCGTGGCTCTCTGCAAAATTGGACGTGTCAGCGGTGCAGGATGACCCCAAGGCGCACGAGCCCCGTGCGCCTTGGGAGAACACCTGCGCCGCCTTGCACGTTTGCCAACCTACAAGCTATCTCGCGAGGGATAACCGTCGACAAGCCTCGAAATGTTCAACGGATTCGCGTTCTTGAGCGCATCGGGAAGCAATGCATCCGGGTAGTTTTGGAAGCAGACGGGTCTCAGAAAGCGGTCGATGGACAAGGTGCCAACCGAGGTGCCACGACTATCGGAAGTCGCAGGGTAAGGGCCGCCGTGCACCATTGAATCGCAGACCTCGACACCCGTTGGGTAGCCGTTGATGAGGATGCGGCCAACCTTCATCTCCAACAGAGCAGTCAACTCTGCGAATTGCGTCAGGTCTTCTGGCTCGCCAATCAGGGTCGCGGTCAATTGTCCGTGAAGGGCATTGATGGCAGCGTTGAGTTGCGCCTGGTCAGTGACCTCGATGAAGATGGACGTGGGGCCGAAGACTTCTTCTTGAAGAACCTTGTCGCCGTTAAGCAGTAACTCTACGTCGGCCTTGAACAACTGTGGCTGGGCCTGGTGACCCTGTTGATTGCTGCCGGCCAGGTGCACGATGCCGGGGTGCGCGTGCAGGTTCTGCAAGCCAGCCGCATAGCTACGCAGCGTGCCTGCGTTGAGCATTGTCTGTGCCGGTTGGTCGCTTATCAACGCTGCCACTCTATTCTGAAAAGCACTGAAAGCATCCGAGCGAATGCCAACCACCAGCCCGGGATTGGTGCAAAACTGCCCACAACCTTGAACCACCGAGGCGACAAGATCGTGAGCGATACTGTCGGCTCGACGCGAGAGGGCCTGAGGCAGGATCACGACCGGGTTGATGCTCGACATCTCGGCGAAGACGGGAATGGGCTCGGGGCGAGCGGCGGCCATGTCGCACAATGCTCGGCCGCCCTTGAGCGAACCGGTGAAACCAACGCCCTTGATGAGCGGATGTTTGACCAAGGCTTCGCCTACGCCACTGCCGTAAATCATGTTGAAGACACCGGCGGGCATGCCGCTGCGCTCGGCCGCCCGGATAATCGCGTTGGCGACCTGTTCTGCAGTCACCATGTGGCCGCTGTGGGCTTTGAATACCACCGGACAACCCGCCGCGAGCGCCGAGGCGGTATCACCGCCGGCCGTGGAGAAGGCCAACGGAAAATTACTGGCGCCAAACACCGCAACCGGACCGATGGCGGTGCGGTACTGGCGAAGGTCAGGGCGCGGTAACGGCTTGCGAAGTGGTAACGCCTGGTCGATGCGAGCGCCATAGAAGTCACCACGGCGCAGTACGTTTGCAAACAGGCGCATCTGACCGCTGGTACGCGCGCGTTCGCCCTGGATGCGAGCTACAGGCAATGCTGTTTCACGGCAAACCAGGGCAATAAACTCATCGTCCAAAGCCTCCAGCTCTTGGGCAATGGCATCGAGAAATTCAGCCCGTTTGCTCGCGCTCAGGCAGCGGTAGCTGGAAAAGGCGTTGTTGGCTGCATGAGCCGCGTCCTCGACTTCTTGCAAGGTCGCCTGGTGGAAGGCATAGGGCAAGGTCTCCCCCGTGCTGGCATCGACACTCTTGACGATGATACTGCCGGCGGCGCTGCGCTGACCGCCGATAAAATTCTGGCCGGTGATGAGGGGCATCGTTGTCTCCAGGTTGAATGTGCAAGAGATAGCTGGGCAAGGCATTCCCAGGACTGAAAATCAGGTGACGGCGCCGATCTGCCAAGGCACGAACTCATTTTGTCCGTATCCGTGCTGTTCGCTCATGCTGCGCTCGCCCGAGGCAATGCGCAGCATGGTTTCAAAGATCGCGGCACCGCACTCTTCGATGGTCAGAGTGTCTTCGGCTATTTCGCCGCAGTTGATGTCCATGTCTTCTCGCTGACGAGCCCACAAGGCGCTATTAGTCGCCAGCTTGATTGATGGGGCAGGGGCGCAGCCATAGGCCGATCCGCGACCGGTGGTAAACGCAATCAGGTTGGCGCCACCGGCGACCTGACCGGTTGCCGAGACCGGGTCATAGCCAGGGGTGTCCATGAAAACCAGCCCGTTGGCAGTGACGGCCTGGGCATATTCGTAGACATCCATCAGATTGCTCGAGCCGGCCTTCGCCACAGCGCCCAGGGACTTTTCCAGAATGGTGGTCAAGCCACCGGCCTTGTTGCCGGCAGAGGGGTTATTGTTCAACTCGGCCCCCATGCGCTCGCAGTAGCGTTCCCACCAGTGAATTCGAGCGATGAGTTTTTCGCCGACTTCACGGCTGACAGCCCGCCGCGTCAGCAAGTGTTCGGCCCCGTAGATTTCTGGGGTTTCGGAAAGAATCGCGGTACCGCCGCAGGCGACCAGGCGATCCACCGCATTGCCCAGTGCGGGGTTGGCGGTAATACCGGAATAGCCATCCGAGCCACCGCACTGAAGCCCGACGGTCAGATGGCGAGCGCTGACCGGTTCACGCTGGATCTGATTGGCCTCGCCAAGCAATTGCTTCACGTGGTCAATGCCACTGGCGATGGCCTTGGACGTACCGCCACTGTCCTGGATGTTGAACGTACGCAGGGTATTACTACGGGTCAGTCCTTGCGTCGTGAGTAATGAGTCGATTTGGTTCGTCTCGCAGCCCAACCCGATGACCAGCACGGCCGCAAAGTTGGCGTGGGTCGCATACCCGGCCAATGTCCGGCGCAACATGCTCAAACCGTCGCCCGCGGGATCAACGGCGCAGCCGGCGGAATGCGTGAGAGCAACAACACCGTCGACGTTTGGATACGCTTGCAGTGCAGCCGGATTGATGTCCCGACGAAAATGGTCTGCGATGGCCCGGGCGACTGTGGCAGAGCAATTCACTGACGTGAGAATGCCGATGTAGTTGCGTGTCGCGACGCGTCCATCCGGGCGCACGATACCCATGAACGACGGGGCTTCACTCGGTTTGGCGTTGGGTTTCGCATCGACGCTGAAGGCATAGTCTCGAGTGAATTCCCCCATGGCCAGATTGTGCACATGGATATGCTCGCCTGCTTCTATGTCGACAACCGCAAAACCAATGATTTGCCCATAGCGCCTCACCGGTTGACCGGCTTCGATACGCCGGGAGGCTACTTTATGACCCGGTACAATCGCTTGCCGGACAGTCACGCCTTCTTGCTCAAGAAATTCGCCAGCAAGCAGCGGTCGGCGTGCGATAAGCACATCGTCCAGCGGGTTCAAGCGCAGCACAGCTGCTGCGCCGGTTTTCATGATCAGTTCCATCGCATCCTCACGGGCTGCTGGGTAGTGCGCGGTCGCTGGTAGCGCCGCACTTTTGTGCCGGCACTATAGGATTCATGGAAATGGCTGCCTAATGAGAGCTTTCGATTGCTCGATAACTTTGCCTCATCGGCTTTGTCTGGGATGGCTGCGGTGTTTCTTCTCTGTCGCTGTCTGCCGCTGTCTGGCGAATTCCAATAAGGTCGCAATAAACGTCCGCGTCGGCTCTGACAGGGGTTCATCCTTGCGAGTGATAACCCCGTAATCCTGAGATTCAACTTTGAAGGGGGTGTCGAGGATTTGCAGTTGGCCATTTTGCAGGTGCGACTGGACCATGGACTCGGGGAGCATGGCGAGCATTGGTCCAGACTGCAGCAACTGCAGGAAGGTTTGCATGGAAATTGTCTCCACCGTGTTGGTGGGCGGAACGATCTTGAACTTCGTGAAAGCACGCTCCATGCGTTGTCGGATCGGCGTATTGAAGGGATACATGACCCATGGCCATTCGCTGAGTGCTTCAGTGGGCACCACTTCAAGTTGGCACAGCGGATGTGCGCTGTTCGCGACGAGACAAAAGGGTTCAGGCCCCAGCGGCGTAAATTCGAAAGGCTGACAATCCTCATCCGTGAAGCGGGCGATGATCAAATCGAGTTTTTTTTGTTCGAGCATTTCCAGCAGATGGTTGCTGGTTTGTTCGATCACCTCGATAGAAAGCAGAGGGCGCTCCCGCTTTATGCTGGCGATGGCTTCAGGCAACACCACTGATGTCGCGGCGAAAATGGTGCCGATTTTCAAATGACCATGCCCGCCTCTTCGCAGCTTGTTGACTTGGTCGACGAACGATTCGGTGTCTTCCAGGGTAATACGCGCATAACGAGCCACGAACTCCCCTAGTTCAGTCAGCACCAGGTTGCGCGTCTGGCGCTCGAACAGTGGGAAACCCAAGAGTACTTCCAGATCGCGAAGCAATTTACTGATGGCCGGTTGCGTAACATTCATGTGTTCTGCGGTCGTGTGCATATTGCGGGTCTTGGCCAAGCTATTGACCAGTACCAAATGTTTGATCTTCAGCCATCGGGTGACACTGCCAAAAGTAATTTGATCGTTTTCCATTGGATAAGGCCTTGTCTGTCGATAACGAAACAGCATTGATTAGTGAGATTCTTTCATTGGGATTCGCACGGGCGGTCCATTAGCTTTGCGGCTCTGATGGCTGACTGATCTGGAAGCTCTATGGCGAACTTGAAACTGACGCGCGAAAACACCCTGCCAGTGGATGGCTTGGCCGGAACACTGATCGGCCGTGCCTGGATCCCGGGTGCGATTGCAGGACCCTCGCCGGTAGTGCTGCGCGAGGACGGTGTGTTTGATCTTTCTGAAACCTTTTCGACAATAAGCGAACTGCTGGAACACACCTCGCCGTTGTTGGCAGTTCGTCAGGCGTCTGGCAGGTACATAGGGACTGTCGAGGCGTTGCTTGGAAACACCGGCAGCCATGCCGATCCCGGCAAGGCATCGCTGTTGCCCCCAGCAGATCTGCAAGTCATCAAGGCGGCCGGGGTAACGTTCGCCTCTAGCATGATCGAGCGGGTCATCGAGGAGCAGGCCCGAGGCGATGCCGCCAAAGCGGAAAGTGTTCGCCGCTTGGTGCAAGAGGCAATCGGCGATAACTTGCGGGCAATCAAGCCAGGCTCGCCAGACGCGATGCGCCTCAAGGCGGTGCTGATCAAGCAGGGTATGTGGTCGCAATACCTGGAGGTCGGTATCGGCCCGGATGCGGAGATTTTCACTAAGGCACCGGTTCTGGCCGCAGTGGGCAGCGGCAGTGAAATCGGAATTCATCACAAGTCTGAATGGAACAACCCGGAACCGGAAATCGTGCTGGCGGTGAACAGTCGAGGCCAAGTGCATGGCGTCACCTTGGGCAATGACGTCAACTTGCGTGATTTCGAAGGCCGCAGTGCACTGCTGTTGAGCAAGGCCAAGGACAACAATGCGTCCTGTGCGATCGGCCCATTTATTCGTCTGTTCGATGAAGCGTTTACGCTCGATGACGTGCGCAATTGCGTCGTGGATCTTCGGGTTCAGGGCGACGACGGCTTCATCCTTAAAGGCAGCAGCTCCATGGCGCTGATCAGCCGTGACCCGTTGGATCTCGTGGCCCAGACGATCGGCGGCGATCACCAATACCCTGATGGCTTCATGCTGTTTCTCGGGACATTGTTTGCGCCTACCCAGGATCGTGAGGAGCCGGGAAGCGGCTTTACGCATAAGCAGGGTGATGAGGTCAGCATCGGGAGCCCGTTGCTGGGTACATTGCGCAACGCAGTCACCTACAGCCATGAGGCTGCGCCCTGGACTTTCGGCTTGCGAGCAATGATGCACAATCTTGCTGCCCGCGGACTGCTGTAGGTAAGGCGGGAGGGGGAGATGCATTGGGTGTTCTTCCGCAAAAGATTGGACATACGCAGGCTCATTTCTATTGATGAAAAGAGCCGAACCCGTTTCATATCGGTCGGGCGTCCCTGCTTCCTGGAGATGCCTGCGGGTCCCACCCTGTCTCGATAAGGTCAGCCAGATACAAGCGGGTTTGACTTATCGGATGGCGCCTGCATATTATTGGAACGTCGTTCCAGTACGAACAATGTTGCTCACATTCACCTCATTGTCAAAGATAAGTCGAGAAAAATATGAGAGTCGTTAAAGGTGCTGTTGACCGCTGCCTGGAGGCTATCGAGCTGCTGGCACGTGAAGCTCGCTGGATGCGGATGTCCGATATCGCCGCTGAGTTGGGCTTGGAAAAGGGGCCCGCTCATCGAGTGCTTGCTCAGTTGGTCGAGCAAGGATGGGCAGAGCAGGATGAAGCCACCTCGCAGTACCGCTTGACGCTGAAGCTGGCGCTGTTGGGGCAGCGCTATTTGCATGGAATTGGTTTGCCTGAGTTGGTCCAGCCGATCCTTGAGCAAGTGGCTGTTCAGTGCCAGGAGTTGGTACGGCTGACGGTGGTCAACGAGGGCACCTTGTCCTGGCTGTCTTCGGCCCAAGGCGCCGCGCCGGGGCTCATGTATTCGCCGGCCATGGATAAACCGATCAATCTCTACGCCACCGCCAATGGCAAAGCCTGGTTGGCATCAATGCCCGATGAACTGGCCATTGAGCATGCGTTGCGTAGCGGATTGGGGAAAGCTGACGCCGGGATGGGGCAGGGACCGAAAGCGATCAACAGCATCGAAGGCTTGTTGGCCGAACTGGCGCTGACCCGCAAGCGCGGGTATGGCTTGGTCATCGAAGAAGCCGAAGCGGGTGTCTGGGCGATTGCCGTACCGGTCAAGCTGGTTCCGTCTGGTGCTGTGGTCGGTACGATGAGTATCGCCGGCCCGGTCTTGCGCATGCAGCCTGAACGTTATGACGAATTGCATGCTCTGCTGGAAGATGCAGCCAACAAGCTGGGTACGGTTTGGCCGCGCCAGAGCAACGTGCATTCGGAGAGCGTATGAGCCAGCTCGCACCTGCATGGACCGAGGCGGGGGCAGGGCTGGAAGTCGCGGCTGCCGCTTTGGTTCGTGCACGGCTGGAGGGTGTCCGGCTGGGATCCTTGCCAGGCCCGAACCCGCCAAGCAGCCTCGCACAAGGTTTTGCCATTCAGCAGCACGTGGGGCCATTGGCTGGAAAAACCGTCGGGGGATGGAAGTGTGCATTACCCCCGGCTGGCAAGTGGATCGTAGCCCCGATCTACAGCGACAGCATTGTAAAAGGCGAGCGTTACCGACTGGCCGCCGACGCCGATAAGGCGCGCATCGAGCCTGAACTGGCGTGCGTCCTGGCCCATGATTTGCCGGCTCGTGCCGAGCCTTATACAGCTGGAGAGATTGCTGCTGCGATCAGTGACGTGCACTTGGCACTGGAAGTGATCGACTGCCGTTACACCGATCCACACTCATTGCCGTTCGAGCAACTGCTCGCCGATGGTCTATTCAATCACGGCCTGGTACTCGGGGCGCCAATCACGCTGTCGAACCCCGCCAGCATGCCCTCTGCGCTGGATATCACCCTGAGTGATGCAACGGCTGAGCTTGTGAATATCAAGGGCCGCCATCCGGACGGGGATCCGCTGTTGCCGATCGTATGGCTGGCCAATTTTCTGTCTACACAAGGGATAGGGCTGCAAGCAGGGCAGGTGGTTATCACCGGGTCCTATGCAGGTGTTCTCGATGTGCCCGTCAATCAGCCACTGCATGTTCGGTTCGGCGAAGCAGGCTCATTGTCTGTCCATTTCTCAACGCTGGAGGAGTAACAAATGCGCTTAGTTCGTTTTGGTTTACCGGGGCAGGAACAGCCGGGAGTTTTGGATTCGCAAGGGATCGTTCGAGACCTTTCGGGCATTGTCGATGACATCGATGCGTCGGCCCTGAGCCCCACAGTGCTTGAAAAACTGCGTGCTGTTGACGTTGAAAAGCTGCCGGTGGTGGCGCCTGGCACACGTCTTGGTCCATGCGTAGGCAACGTACCGAACCTGATTTGCATCGGTCTGAACTACTCCGATCACGCAGCTGAAACGGATACGCCTATCCCGAGCCAACCGGTGGTATTCAACAAGCACACCGCATCCATCAGCGGACCCAACGACCCGGTGATTTTACCGACGGGTGCCCAGAAGCTTGATTGGGAAGTCGAGCTGGCCATCGTCATCGGTACGCCCGCCTGGCAGATCGATGAGTCGCGGGCTTTGGAACACATCGCCGGTTATTGCCTGGCCAATGATGTTTCCGAGCGGGCTTATCAGCTTGAGTACGAAGGCCAGTGGACCAAGGGGAAAAGCGGCTTTTCTTTCGCACCTCTGGGACCTTGGTTGGTCACCCGTGACGAAATTGCCGATCCGCAGGCACTTGACCTCTGGCTCGATGTGAATGGCAAACGTCTCCAGACCGGCAATACCCGTACGATGATTTTCAGCGTTGCACATATTGTCGCGTACCTCAGTCGCTTCATGCCGCTAATGCCGGGTGACGTCATCATTACCGGTACGCCACCCGGTGTAGGGCTCGGGCAGAAACCACCGGTATTTCTCAAGGCGGGTGACACCATGCGTGTCGGCGGCCAAGGGCTGGGTGAGCAATTTCAGACCGTGGTTCCTTACGTTGCTGAAATGGGCGCTGCGTGGGTCGCCGGTCGCCATCCCAACGTTGACTGACTATCGCTAGAGGAAAACGCTATGAGCTTTGCAGGAACAGGAGTAGTCGCGATCTGGCACGATCTTTTGCCCGAAGCGCGGGACGAGTTCTATGAGTGGCATAACCGTGAACACATGCCTGAGCGGGCCGGGATTCCGGGTTTTTTGCGGGGGCGTCGATACATCGCTTTGGATGCAGGGCCTACCTACTTCAACCTCTATGAGGCGGATACGGTGCAGGTGCTGGGCGGGCAGGATTATCTATCGCGTCTCAACAGTCCGACGGCGTGGACCCAACAGTCGGTGAAGTCCTATCGCAACGTCGCGCGATCCATTTGCGAGGTCACTTACACCAGCGGTGTGGGGCAGGGCGCGTATTTGTTAACGGTCCGTTTCGATGTTGTCGAAGGGCAACATAAATCGGTATCAGACGCATTGCGCCAACGCGTACTTCCTCCCCTCGCAGATAAACAGGGAATTACCGGCGTGCACTTGTGTGTGGCTGATGAAGCCGTGAGCAAGGTTGAAACCGCAGAGAAAAAGGCCCGCGCCGAGGGGACGCAAATACCGGCCTGGATCGTCATGATCGAAGGTTGTGCGCCTGACTATGTCCGTGTCGCCGGCGAGTCTTTTGTAGCGGAGCTGCAACGGCTGTTGGAGGGGCAATCGATGGGGCCGGAAACCACGCTTTATCAATTGGAATACACACGTTGCAAAACGCCGGGGAGTGCAGGTTGATCGCCGAGCGCTCGAGTACGTTTTAACTTTCAGTCGTAATTCTCAGGCAGTTTCCCACGAGCGTGTCATTACAGGCATTGAGTTCGGCTCGCGTCTGCGCACGCTCGGATTTTGTTTGAGGTGAATATCAACCCATTATCAAGTTACTCAATAAAGGGCTAATACAAGACAGATAGTGTTCCCAGCAGTGGCTCGGAAGTTAGTTCTTCGAGCGGCCTGTGCATAGGTTGAATGAAGAGCTAAAAATCGCAACAAAAACAATAATAATTCATTGTGAGAAATTATCATGCGCTACCCTGTTATTTCCCGCAGCGTGCCTGCACATCACTCTCTGATCCGTCTGACTCTTGCGGTCTGCGCGGGTTCGTCAGCGGCTGTTCAAGCCGATCAGAATAGCGGTTTTGTCGATGGCGCCAAGGCCACCCTCAATTTGCGCAATGCTTACATCAATCGTAACTTCACCAACCCGAACGCTGCCCAAGGTAAAGCCGAGGAATGGACCCAGAACTTCATTCTCGACGCCAAGTCCGGTTTCACCCAGGGCGTGGTCGGTTTTGGTGTGGATGTGCTGGGCACGTACTCGGTCAAGCTCGACGGCGGCCGTGGCACTGCGGGCACACAATTGCTGCCCGTGCATGATGACGGTCGTCCGGCCGACGATTTCGGTCGCCTCGGCGTCGCCCTCAAGGCCAAAGTGTCGAAGACCGAACTGAAGGTCGGTGAATGGATGCCAGTGCTGCCAATCCTGCGCTCCGACGATGGCCGCTCCCTGCCGCAAACCTTCCGCGGTGGCCAGGTGACCTCCACCGAGATCAACGGCCTGACGCTGTACGGCGGTCAATTCCGCGCCAACAGCCCGCGCAACGACGCGAGCATGGAAGACATGTCCATGAACGGCCGCGGCGCCTTCACCTCCGACCGCTTCAACTTCGGCGGCGGCGAATATGCCTTCAACGACAAGCGCACTCAGGTTGGCGTCTGGTATGCGGAACTGTCCGACATCTACCAGCAGCAGTATTTCAACCTGACCCACAGCCAACCCATCGGTGACTGGACCCTGGGCGCCAACCTCGGCTACTTCATCGGCAAGGAAGACGGCAGCGCGCTGGCCGGCGACCTGGACAACAAGACCGCGTTCGCCATGCTCTCGGCCAAATACGGTGGCAACACCTTCTACGTCGGCCTGCAGAAAGTCGGCGGCGATGATGCCTGGATGCGCGTGAATGGCACCAGTGGCGGCACCCTGGCCAACGACAGCTACAACTCCAGCTACGACAACGCCAAGGAAAAATCCTGGCAACTGCGCCATGACTTCAACTTTGCTGCCGTCGGCGTGCCGGGCCTGACATTAATGAACCGATATATCAGCGGTGATAATGTCCATACAGGTTCGATTACCGATGGCAAAGAATGGGGCCGAGAATCGGAACTGGCCTATGTGGTGCAGTCCGGCGCGCTGAAAAATCTCAGCGTTAGATGGCGAAATTCGAGTATTCGCAGGGATTTCAGTACCAATGAGTTTGATGAGAACCGAATCTTTATTAATTACCCCATCTCGCTGCTATAAAGCGTTTTTCGATCGCACTTCTTGATCGGTAGGCGGCGTTCAGTACGCCGCCGCTGTTCTAAAAATCTCCGGTTTTCATGAGCGCTGGTTCTAATAATCTCTGGGCCAGCGCCAAGGCCTCTTCTTCAGTAGCTGTCGGGCTGTTGCCGGCGTTCGCGTTCGCAGGTTTCGGTGCCACAGGTCCTTGGCCGACGGGCTACACAGAACGTTTGACCAAACTTCAAGTGGCTAATTAGAGTGGGTAGCCGTACGAGCGGCCTACTGCCATGGAAACCCAAATGAGCGACTTACCCCTGCTGCTAGCCTTCATCGCTGCTGCGTCAGTGCTCACTGTTACCCCCGGCGTGGACACTGCCATGGTTCTTCGCGCTACAGCGACCGGTGGTCGACGCTCGGCGTTGATGGCCTCTATCGGTATTGCGCTCGGGTGCCTGGTGTGGGGAGCGGCGGTGTCACTGGGGCTCGGCGCCCTGTTGCAAGCTTCGGAGTGGGCTTACCTAGTGCTGAAAATTGTCGGCGCAGCTTATCTCGTTTGGTTGGGTATCAAACTGCTGCTGCGACCTAGGACAACTCTGCAAGGGCAGGGGAACGAGAACATGGCTGTCACTGCACGTGACGCCTTTATCCGCGGTTTATTGACTAACCTGCTGAACCCCAAAATAGGCGTCTTCTACGTCACTTTTCTCCCCCAGTTCGTCCCGAGTGGTTCGAGCGTTGCCAGCTATTCATTCTTCCTTGCAGCGTTACACGTGCTGTTGACGCTGGCCTGGTTCGGCATTCTGGTAGCGGCTACGGTGCCGTTGAGCCGTTTCCTGAAGCGGCCGGCGGCCCTGAAGGCACTTGATCGGCTCACGGGCGGTGTTTTTGTCGCATTTGGGCTCAAACTCGCTGTTTCCAATCCTGCTTGAGCCGAATGCCGCATTGCCAATAGCCAGTTCACGCATGCGGATTCAAAGAGCCGGCAGTTTCTGCGTCAGCGGTTGGGCCTTTGGCGTGCGGTGCGAACCAGCATCGGGCCGAACACCGCCAGCAGGCCCAGCAGAATGAGCGGGAAGTACATCAGCGACTCCAGGCCAAAGCGCCCCACGATAATTGTGATCGCGGCGTGCCCCATGAGCATCCCTGAAAAGCCGATGCCGTTAACGATGCCGATCACGACCCGCATGCCCGCATTCAGGCTGTCGCAAAAGTAGATCGGCTACAGGGTTCGTATTGACGAGCGAATCGCCCGCGCGCATTCGATAACCGCGGGCGCCAGCTTGCGTTCGGCTTCCTCCATGGTCCAGCGACTGCTGGGCACGACCACATGCACTGCCGCCACCGGCAAACCCTGGCTGCCTATGATTGGCGCGGCAATGGACATGTCGCCCAGGAACAGCTCTTCCTTGTTTATGGCGTAACCCCTGCGCCGCGTGATCTCGATCTGCTCGATGATGTCGTCGATCTCGGTCAGTGTGTACTGGGTGTGTCGTTTGCGATCGCTGGCTTGCAGGGTGGCAGCGAGTTCGTCGTCTGGCTGGGCACTGAGAAAGGCCCGTCCGGAACCGGTGCAGTACATCGGTATGCGGCTGCCGATGGGCATGTGGATTGGGATGAATTTCGGTGCTACGAAGCGAGCGACGTAGACCATGTCCAGCCCGTCGGGCTCGGTCAGATTGGTCGTTTCCCCGGTAGCCTGCGCGAGCTCGGCAAGGAACGGGTTGGCCACGTCGACCAGCGTGTCGGCGGCCAGGTAGTTGTAGCCGATTTCCATGACCTTCGGGGTCAGTTGAAAACGTTTGGTCTGCGGATGCTTGCGCACATAACCCAGCTCTTCGAGGGTGTGGATCATGCGTTGTGCGGAGCTTTTGTTGATCTCTGCCGCTTGCGCGATATCCGCCAGATTCATCGTGCGCCTGGATGCGTTGAAAGCCCGCAACACCGCCAGGCCTTTCTCCAGTGACTGATTGAACAGGGGATGAGGGGCGTCGCTCATATGAAATCCTTGTTTTTCTGCTTTTTGAATATCGATATTCGATACTTATAAATCTCTTTACGATTTTAGTAAATCGTTTATAGTCATTTTAAGCCCTCCTGCCATTCACTTGGGGCAACTCTTACCGGACTTAAGACAAATAAAAGCGTCCAATGGGAGATACGCCATGCTTACTCGCTTTCGTGCACTCACGTTCGTTGTTGCCCTGGCTACCGGCATCGTTTCAGCCAATGTCGTCGCCGAGCCCGTCTACAAGGTTGGCGCAACCGCGACGGGCATTCCCTTCACCTTTCTCGACGTCAAGAGCCAGAGCATCCAGGGCATGATGGTTGACGCCGCGCAGGCGGTGGCCAAGGCTGGTGGTTTCGAGGTGGAGATCCAGCAGACCACTTTCGCTTCACTCATTCCGTCACTGACTTCAAACAAGATCGACCTGATTTCCGCGGCCATGCTCCGCACGCCGGCGCGGGAAAAGGTGGTGCAGTATTCCGATCCGGTCTTCAGCTATGGCGAGGGGTTGATCGTCAAGGTCGACGACCAGACCCAGTACACCCGCATGGAGGACTTTGCCGGTGAGGTCGTCGGCGCCCAGGTCGGTACCGTGTTCATCGATGAGCTGAACAAGCGTGGCGTCTTCAAGGAAGTCCGTGGCTATGATTCGATCCCGGACCTGATGCGAGACCTGGCGCTTGGTCGTATCAAGGCAGGTTTCGCCGATCGTCCGGTCGTCGCCTACCAATTGGCTCAAGGCACGCAGAACAAGGTGCATCTGGTCCAGAGCTATCAGCCTGTGGTGATCGGGGATGTCTGTCTGATCATGCGCAAAGGTGACAGTGCGACACTGGAGCAGGTCAACAAGGGCATCGCTGCGATCAAGGCTGATGGTTCGCTCGATCAGATCATCAGCAAGTGGAAACTCAACTGATGGTTGCGTCGGCCGCCCGCAACGGCGGGCGGGTCCACTCATTGTTTCGTGGGTAGCCTTATGTTTTTCCAGAATGCCTTGGACTTTCTTCCTATCTTGCTCAAAGGGGCGGCGGTCACTCTGCAGGTGACGGCCGGGTCGTTTGTCCTCAGTTCGCTGATCGGGCTGGTCCTGGCCCTGATGATGGTCTCCAAAGTCCGCGCGATCGCCTTGTTTGCCATCAGCGTGGTGAACGTCATTCGTGGTCTGCCGATCATTGTGCAGCTGTTTTACATCTACTTCGTCCTGCCGGAATTCGGCATCCAGCTGACGGCAATGCAGGCCGGCATCATTGGCCTGGGGATCGCTTATTCGGCGTATCAGGCCGAGAACTTTCGGGCCGGTATCCAGGCGATCCAGCAAGGACAGATCGAGGCGGCCGAATCCTTGGGTATGCGGGGCGCGATGGTGATGCGGCGAGTGGTGCTGCCCCAGGCATTTCGCATTGCCTTGCCGCCTTACGGCAATACGCTGGTCATGATGCTCAAGGACTCGTCGCTGGTCTCTACCATCACCGTGGCCGAGATGACGCGTGCAGGGCAACTGATTGCCTCCTCGACCTTCGAGAACATGACGGTCTATACCCTGGTGGCGTTGCTCTACCTTGCCATGAGCCTACCACTGTCCTATGCGCTGCGTCGTCTGGAAGCACGCTTCAGCACCCGGAGAACGTCATGATCGAGATCAAGGGCATTCACAAGCGTTATGGCAACGTCCCTGTTCTTGAAGGCATCGATCTGCAGGTCAAGAGTGGTGAAGTGGTGTGTCTGATCGGCCCTTCGGGTTCGGGCAAATCCACGTTGCTGCGCTGCATCAACGGTCTGGAAAGTTATGACCAGGGCGACGTCCTGATCAGCAACGAACGGGTCGACCGCAATGCCAGGTCGATCCACGATATTCGCAGCCGGGTGGCGATGGTCTTCCAGCGCTTCAATCTGTTTCCGCACCGCACGGCGCTGGAAAATGTCATGGAAGGGCCTATCTACGTGAAGAAGGAGAACCCCCAGGCCGCCCGCAGGAACGCCGAGGCGCTGATGGAAAAGGTGGGCTTGTCCCACCGAATGAATGCCTACCCGGACGAACTGTCCGGTGGCCAGCAGCAACGGGTCGCCATTGCCAGGGCGTTGGCGATGAACCCGCAGGCCATCCTCTTCGACGAGCCGACCTCCGCGCTCGATCCGGAGCTGGTCGGTGAAGTGTTGGCGGTGATGCGCAATCTCGCCAATGAAGGCATGACCATGATCGTGGTCACCCACGAGATGGCCTTCGCTCGAGACGTGGCCGACAAGGTCTGTTTTCTTCACAGCGGCAAGATCGTCGAGTCAGGCCCGGCGGGGGAGGTGCTGAGTACCCCGACACATCCGCGCACCCAGGACTTTCTGCGCCGGCTGCTCAATCACAGTGCAGAGGTGCAGGCATGAATGCCCCTTTCGCGCCTCAACTGCCAGCCTCTCTCTGGGCCGCGACTGCGATACCGGCGGTGGAAACGCCGGCGCTGGCTGAAGACAAAAACGTGGATGTCGCCATCGTGGGCGCCGGCTACACCGGTTTGGTCACGGCTTTGCGACTGGCCGAAGCAGGTATCAATGTCTGTGTGCTGGATGCCGGGGAGCCAGGCTGGGGGGCGTCGGGGCGCAACGGCGGACAGGTGATCCCCGGGCTGAAATTCGACCCCGATCAATTGCACAGCAAGTTCGGTACGGCTCGCGCCGAAGCGATGCTCGACGTGGCCGGTTCCGCCGCTGACGAAGTGTTTTCGTTGGTTCGCCAGTACGGGATCGAGTGTGATGCGACCCAGAAAGGCTGGATCCAGCCCGCCTGTTCGGCCACTGCGATGAAGGCGATCGAACAACGCGCCGCACAATGGCAACGCCGCGGGGTCCAGGTGGAGCTGCTGGACCGGGCTGCGGTCAGCCAACGTATTGGTACCGAAAACTATCTGGGGGGCTGGGTTGATCCACGGGCCGGCAGCTTGCACCCGCTGAGTTATGCCCGTGGCCTGGCGAAGGCTGCAATGGGGCGGGGCGCGATGATCCATGGCCACAGTCGTGTCACGGGGTTGCAGCGACAGCAATCGGGGTGGACGTTGTCCACTGCGCAAGGATCCCGGGTCAATGCGCAGCGGGTGCTATTGGCCACCGATGGCTATACCGACGACCTGTGGCCCGGATTGCGCCAGACCGTCGTCGCGGCCAACAGCTTCATCATCGCGACCCGTCCGCTCCCACCGGCGATACGCAAGACCATCCTGCCCGGTGGCGAGGTTTGTTCGGACTCACGACGCTTGCTGCTTTATTTCAAGCAGGATGCACAGGGGCGTCTGCTTCTGGGAGGGCGAGGGCCCTTCTCGGAGCCTTCCCGGCAGCGTGACTGGGCGCACCTGGAGCGTTCGCTGGGGGCGCTGTTTCCGCAAGTGGCGGATGTGCCTGTCGAGTACCGCTGGAGTGGTCGGGTCGCCCTGACGCAGAGCTTTCTGCCCCATGTGCATGATCCCGCACCGGGGCTGTCAGTCCTGCTCGGCTACAACGGTCGCGGCATTGCCTTGTCCACGGCGTTAGGCAAGCATCTGGCGGCGAAGCTGTCGGGGGCGACACAGGACTTCCCGTTTCCGGTCATGCCACTGCGCCAGATTCCCTTCCATGCCTTGCAGCGGCTTTATCTGGCTGCCGGCATCAGCTATTACCGGGTGTTGGATGCGCTGTTTTGAGCGCTGCTTGAAATTGGAGTTGAGCTTCGATCGCTTCCTTGTCGATGACTGACCAGACCTCGCGGATCCTGCCGTCCTCGACCGCGTAGAAGACGTTTTCCGCGAAGGAGATCCGCGCCCCATTGACGGCAAGGCCCAGGAACTCTCCAGTCGGCGTGCAATTGAATGCCAGGCGAGCCGCCAATTTGGGTGGCTCTATCACCAGGAACTCGATTTCAAAGCGCAAGTCAGGGATATCCCGGTAGTTCGCTTCCAGCATGCTTCGATAGCCGTGCAGTCCTAACCGTCTCGCGTTATGAACCACATCCGGATGCACGAAATGCCCCAGGCTTTCCCAGTCCTGTGCATTCAGGCAGGCGATGTAGTCGCTATAGAGGGTTGCAAGGTTCGAGGTCATGGGACTGTACTCCGCTATATGCCTGTTTCCGCCTTCTGCGATCCCTGGCCTTGTTGCCAAGTGTCATGAAGGTGATGTGCTGGTTATCGATGGGGGGGAGCCCCCGACGATAAAGGTCGAGCCATGCGCCGTTTGACCCTGTAGCAGTCATTGATATCCAGCGCGTTTGAAACTCCCACCCAGCTTAACCCCCATTTCAGGGGGAGCCGGCAAACTGATCCAGCCCACCGGCTCATTTGCCCCCGGTCACGTCGAGGAATGTCCCGGTAACGAATGATGCCTGCGCGCTGGCCAGCCACAGAATGGCCTGGGCCACTTCCTCCGGCTGGCCACCCCGGCCCATGGGGATTGTGTCCTTGATACGGTCGACCCGCCCCGGTTCACCGCCGCTGGCATGCATTTCGGTGTAGATGTGACCGGGGCGAATACCGTTGACGCGTATCCCTTCGCGGGCCACCTCTTTGGCCAGACCGATGGTGAACGTCTCCAGGGCTCCCTTGGACGCCGCGTAGTCGATATATTCGTTGGGACTGCCGAGGCGCGCCGACGCCGAAGAGACATTGATCACCACCCCGCCCGGACCGTTGTGCCGGTAGGACATGCGTTTCACCGCCTGTTGGGCACAGAGCATCGGACCGATGGAGTTGACCGCGAAGATGCGCTGCATGCGTTCGAAGCCGATGTCTTCCAGGCGCGACTGCACGGCCAGTACCCCGGCGTTATTGACCAGTACGTCGATACGGCCAAATGAGCGGTCGATGGCCGCGAACAGATCGGCGACCTGTCCGGGGTCCGCACTGTCGGCCCGCATGACCAGCGCCCGACGGCCCAACGCCTCCACATCCGCCGCCACCGCCAGCGCCGAGGACTCATGGGCAACGTAGCTGATCGCGACGTCATAGCCTTGGGCTGCGGCGAGCCGTGCGGTGGCGGCGCCCACACCGCGACCGCCACCAGTGACCAGAATCAACGGTGCCTGGGAGACGTTATTCATCGAGGGTACCTCCTGTAACGGTGAGAAAGCGGGTGTATCAGCCAATCAAGAGAGTGCCGCTGACGATCACTGCGCACGCCACGACTCGGCGAGTGGTGAGTGTCTCGCCGAGGAACGCGTAGCCAATCAACGCGGCGAACAGCACGCTGGTTTCGCGCAATGCCGATACCGCGCCCAAGGGGGCTTCGTTCATGGCGTAGATGACGATTCCATAGGCCAGCAAGGAGACCAATCCACCGACCACGGCGGTCAATGTGCCGGGCCGGAAAGAGAATAAGCTGCGGGCGTCGCGCAGGCCGATGTACACCGCCGGCATCAGCACGCCCCACAAGGCGCACATCCACACCGTATAGGCCAGTGGCGCGCCGGAGAGTCTGGTGCCAATGCCGTCGGTGACGCTGTAGGCGGCGATGAAGCAGCCGGTTCCCAGGGCATAGGGCAGGCTGGGCACCGACAGGTTGCGTCCCCTGAAGGCCAACGAAATGATTGCGCCTGATACCAGCGCGATACCCAGTAGCGCACCGGGAGCAATGCTTTCCCCGGCAAAGGCCGCGGCGCCCAGGGTGATCAAGACGGGTGACGATCCACGCGAAACCGGATAGGTCTGTCCCAGGTCGCCGACCCGGTAGCTGCGCACCAGGAACAGGTTGTAGCCGACATGCAGCAACGCCGAAAGCAATCCATAGCTCCAACTGGCAACTGCCGGTGGCTCCATGAACACCGCGGCGACGATACTGGCGATTGCGATGGCGATGCACATGATCGTCATCGACCACAGTCGATCGGTGCCGCCACGCAGTAGCGCATTCCAGCTGGCATGCAGGAGCGCGGCGAAAAGAACCAGCAAGGTGATATGGATAGGCATGCGCCATTTTATGCAGCCCGGCTGCCCGGACTACAGCGAAGTCTCCTCATCGTTTCATGAGTGAATCCTCATGCATCATCCATAAGCTCGTTGGACTTTCAGCGCCTCGCTGGTCAACCATTGGCGAAAGCTGACGATGTGCGGCTGCGATTCGCTGCCTTTCGGGCAGACGAAGTAGTAGGCAAGGGGGGAGGGGAACGACACATCGAAGAGCCTCACCAGGCGACCGTCGCTGATTTCGGTTTCAACATGCCCGCTGCGTACCAGGGCGACACCCTGGCCGAGCAGGGCAGCCTCGACCGTCATGTTGGTGTCCCCAAACCGGACGCTTTCCTTGAGCGGCAAAAACTCCAGCCCGACTTTTTCAAACCAGGCCTCCCATTTCGGCACCAGCTCGGCGCCATCACGGGTCAGCAGTGGGTAATGCAGCAGTTCGGCAGGGCTGCGCGGTGTCCCGAATCGCTGCAGCAGATCGGGACTTGCCACCGGAAACACCTGCTCGCCGAACAGAAACTCTGAATACAGGCCTGGGTAACTGCCCTTGCCGAGCCGGATCGCGACATCGGCCTGGGCGCTGGAGAAATGGATGATCTTGTCCGTGGTGTCCAGCGAGACCAGTAGCTCGGGATGTTGCCGGGATAGGCTCGGCAAGCGTGGCAGCAGCCATTTCAGCGCGAAGGAGTACGTGGTGCTGACTTCGAGTCGGACCCTGCCTTTCTGCTCTCGAAGATCGGCCAGGGTCGCCTCCAGGCTCATGAAGAATTCCCGCACGATGGGCGCCAGCGTAGCCCCCGCTGCGGTGAGGCTCAACGACTTGCCACGTTCGAACAACTGCAATCCCCAGAGCTCTTCGAGATGCTTGAGCTGGTGACTGACCGCGCTTTGAGTGACATGCAGCTCATTCGCGGCAGAGGTAAAGGTCGCGTGCCGGGTGGCGACTTCAAAGGCACGCAGTGTGGCGGTTGGCGGCAGATCTCTCATGTACGGGGCGTCTCGGCGAGTCATCAGAAATGCGTAACATGAGCGCTAACTCATGATAGAACATGATAGCCGCAATGGCCTTTTCGGTCGTTCAGTTGACTGAAATCCTCCATGGCCGCGCGCGAAGCGGGCACGTTGAGACTATGCTGATGGCCACAGCAGGTAGTGCATTGGTTTCAATCGTCAGCCACCAAGGAAAGGAGTCCGTATGTCTTCATTTCTTTATGCCCGGTTCTACTATCGCAATGGCCGTATGAGCAGACCCGTAACCTGAATATGCCCTTCATTGCTCTGGACAACCTCCAGATGGTCGATGCCTTCACTTGGAAATGGCAAATGGCACGGAATGCGACGCACCAAACGCTCTGCATTGAGCTCGGAAATGAGGCAGGCGCGCAGGTGCCACTGAGAATTTCCCAGCGGATCGAATACGACTCACTGACCGAGCTGCCTCATGACGCCTTGCCCGGCGACCGTTTCACTCCGTCGATTTTCCTGTCCAGTCGCCCCGACGAACAATGGGCGGTGATGTTTCTTGGGCTCGATCGTTTCCACCGTATCAACAATGTCCTTGGCTACCCGATGAGCAAAGACGTCGATGAGCCGAGCGTCAATCCCAAGCGTGATGGAGAACCGCATGAACACTAAACCGATCCGCAAAATCCTGTGGCGCTTCGCCGGCTGCGTGACCGGGTTGGCGATGGTTGCCGCCCATCCAGCCCAAGCTGCCGACGGTATCGCCAGCGGCCCTACCGCAAGCTATAGCATTGCCTTCAGCAACTCCTACGCGGGCAGCGATTTCCGCAAGGTGATGGTGCGTAACTGGCAGGAGATTGCGGCCCAGGCGCAAAAGGATGGCTTGATCCGGGAGGCCCCGGTGGTCAGCGCGAATAACTCGGCGTCGGAACAAGCGGCCCATATCCAGGAGATGATCGTCAAGGGCGTGAACGCCATCGTCGTCCTGGCCGCGTCCGACACGGCCCTCAACGGGGTGATCCGCGATGCTTGCAACGCCGGCATCGTGGTGGTCGTCATGGCCAGCCTGGTCACTGAAAGCTGTGTCTATACCGTGGACTACAACTGGTCTGCCATGGGCCGCGTGGAAGTGGACTATATCGCCGAACGCCTCAAGGGGAACGGAACGCTGCTAGAGATCCGTGGTATTGCCGGCGATGCCACCGATAAAAACATCAGCGACGGCATTCGCAAGGCTGCCAGCGACTATCCGGGCCTGAAGTTCGCCAAGACCGTGTACGGGAACTGGACGGCTTCCGTGGCACGCAAGGAGGTGGCGCTGGCGCTGCCGTCGCTGCCCACCATCGATGCGGTCGCTACTCAAGGGGGCGACGGTTATGGCGCGGCCATGGCGTTCAAGGCGGCGGGACGCCCTTTACCGATCATCGTGATGGGGAACCGTCAGGACGAACTCGCCCTGTGGAAACAGGAGCGCGATGCCAATGGCTATGAGACCGTCTCCGTTTCCGCCTCACCGAGCGTCTCCCAGGTGGGCTTCTGGGTGGCCCAGCAGATCCTGGCGGGCAAGCAAGTGCCGAAGTTCGTCGAGGTGCCGCTGGTACGTATCGATGGGAAAGACCTGGACGCCTGGCTCGCAACGATGCCGGTGGGCGGCGCCGCCAATCCGTTCTACAGCCAGGCTTCTGTGGCGGCGATGATCGACGCGGCCATCAACAAAACCGCGCCGCCGGCGCCTTTGCCGGAGGTTACGAAGCAGTAGTGGCGGGGCGGGGAGCGAGGAGGCGAGGCGCGATGTTGACATTCAAGCCAGTCAGGGACAGGCCCATTGCCGTCAAAATTGGCCTGGCGGTCGCCGCACTGGTGTTCCTGATGCTGGCGGTATCGCTCGTGAACCTCTACGGCCTGCGCGGCATGGTACGTGCGGTGGATTCTTCCAGCCATTCCGCGGAAATTCTGGCGTCGGTCAACGGGGCCACCGGGCGGGTGGAAAACTTCATCGCCACCCGCGACCAGGAAAGCCTGATCCAGGCCGAAGGCATGGTGGCGACGGCTATCGTCGGCCTCACCGCCATTCCGGTGGCAGAGGCGCAATCGCTCAAGGGCAGTCTGGAAAGGCTCGCCGCGGCGATCGCCGCCTTGCGGGCCGCGACTCTGACCATGGATGGCGAAACGGAGAACATGACAGCCAATTACGGTCGGATGCGCGAGGCGACGATTCTCGTCGAACAGGGTATCGCCAATGGACTGAAGGGGCTTGATGCCCGCACCGCTGAGCACGAGGCGCGGGTGAGCAACATGGAAAGCGCCCATCGCATCCTGGATATCCTGCGCAACGGCGAACGGATCATCACCACTAATGTGGCCAAGATGCTGGCGACTGGTGATGGGGCGGCCGCCACCGCGGCGCGCAATGCTGGCGCGGCACTCCCGCCCGTGGTCGAGCAATTGCGCGAGGTGATGGGGGCGCCGCAGGAGGGAGAGAACCTGGAGCAGTTGGCGGCGGCAGCCGCTGCTGCCAGCGTGGCCGTGGAGCACCTTGGCGAGGCGCCCAAGCTCCAGGGAGGCGAGGCTTTGCGGCATCTCGCCGCCGTCGAGGATGTGGTCGAACGCCTCGACGCAATGTTGGATGAAGTGGATAGGCACGTTGCCCATGACGCAAGCGACATTCAAGCCGCCACCGGTTTGCTGCACAATGCAGCCGCGTTGTCCAAGCGTTTCGCCGAGCGCGTTGCCACCCTGGAGGCGCAGACCTTGTCGTTTCGCCTGTCACCGTCGGCCGAGATTGCCGGCTCTGTCGGCGACATACTGGGCGAGCTCACCCGTCTCTCTCGCGTGCTTCCTTCGGCCGTGGGGCTGCAAACGGAGGCTACGCCGCAGACTGTCAGCGATCAGATTGCCGGCTACCGGGCGGCATTCGCCAGGTTCCATCAGGCGAGCATCGCCTTGAGCGACGCACGCGACCAGGTTCGCAACGAGGCACGCAGCGCCGGCCTGTTGGTTGCGAGCTTCGCTGGTCAAGCCCGCTCCGACGCCTTGGTCCACAATGATCGTGGCATGCTTGCGACGATAGTCGCCGGTACCGTCGCCATCCTGCTAGCCGGCGCCATTGCCTGGAGCACGTCGCGCTTTGTCGCGCAGCCCATCGTAGCCTTGGCGTCGGTCATGCGTCGGCTTGCGGCCGGCGACCTGAATGCCGAGATCGCCAGCGTCGGACGCGGCGACGAGATTGGGATCATGACCCGTGCGGTACGGGTGTTCCAGGAGAATGCCCTGCGCATCCGGGTGCTGGAAGCCGAGGCCGAAGCCGAGCGACAGCAAGTCCAGGCCTCTTTGGAAAGAATGGTCGCCGAACGGACCGACACGCTGCACCATCAGACCGAGGTGCTGGAGGCGCAGGCCGTCGAGCTTATTCAGGCGCGCAACCAGGCCGATACGGCTAACCAGGCAAAGAGCGATTTCGTTGCCACGGTCAGCCACGAACTGCGCACCCCCCTGACCCTCATTCTTGCACCCCTGGAGCAGCTCTCGGCGGCGACCACACCACCGGCAGACTGGCATGTGCAAATCGACCGCGCCCAACGCAACGCACTGCGCTTGATGAACCGGGTGAACGACATCCTCGATTTCTCCAAGGCCGAAGCGGGCAAGTTTGAGTTGTGTCCAACGCCAATGGACTTGAGCAGGGTGGTGGGTGTGCTGGCCGAGGATGCCGCCATGGTGGCCGAGGGCAAAGGCTGCACCTTGACCTGCAGCATCGATCCCGCGCTTGGCACGGTGTTCCTGGACCCCCGACACTTCGAGAAGATTCTCCTCAACCTGGTGAGCAATGCCATCAAGTTCACCCCCGCTGGCGGCACTGTGCACCTGGCCGTCACTGCGCTTGATGGCGAGCGATTTGAACTCGCGGTGCAAGACTCCGGGATTGGCATTGCCCCAGACAAACTGCCGCTGTTGTTCCAGCGTTTTTCCCAGATCGATAATTCCGCCACGCGCCACTACAGCGGCACAGGCATCGGTCTCGCCCTGGTCAAGGATCTGGTCAAACTGATGGGGGGCGAAGTCGGCGTCAACAGCGAGCTCGGACGGGGTTCGTGCTTCTTTGTTCGACTTCCGCTGGGGGCTGAGCAAGACACCGTGTCGACCGAAGCCAGCGCTATGCACGAGCGATCGTCTGCGAACGCAACGAGCACGACCGAGCAGCGCCACCTGCGTTTCGATGACGGCCGCCATGGCAGTGGCAACGACCGAGCTTCGATGGACAGCGCAGACGGGCAGCCCCCGGAACACGCCGCGCAATCCAGAGTGCTGGTGGTAGACGACAGCCCGGAAATGCTGAGCTACCTGCGCGAACTTTTGCACAACGACTACATCGTCGCCACCGCAGTTGATGGAGAGCAGGCCTGGGCACTCCTGCAGCGTCGCCCCATCGATGTCGTCCTCTCGGATGTGATGATGCCGCGGCTCGACGGCTTTGGCCTGACAGCCAGAATCAAAGCCAGCGCCGGTTTCGCCCATTTACCCGTGATCTTGTTGACCGCCCGAGGTGGCAGCGAGGCCTGTGTTTCCGGGCTGGAGAGTGGCGCCGATGACTATATCGCCAAACCCTTCTCGCCGCTGGAACTCAAGGCCCGCGTTCGCGCGGCGCTACGCATGAGCCAGGTGCAAACCGAGCTGCATGCAAAATCCCGTCAGGCGGGCATGGCCGAAATCGCCACGACTGTGCTGCACAACGTCGGCAACGTTCTCAACAGCGTGAACGTATCGGCAGAACTGGTCAGCAGCCAGATGCGCACCTCCAAAGCCCAGGGGTTGGGCAAGGTGGCTCAACTGATGAACGAACACATCCATGACCTGGCCGATTTTCTCACCACAGACCACAAAGGAAAGATGCTGCCCGGCTATCTGCTCAAGCTGGCGGAGGTGGTGAGCGCAGAGCAACTGAGCATCATCGAAGAACTCGAGCAACTCACCAAGGGCATTGACCACATCAAAACCATTGTTGCTGCCCAGCAGTCCTATGCCGTTGCTGTCAGTATTGTCGAGACAGTGCCGGTCCCGGAGTTAATCGACGATGCCTTGCGCATGAGTGCTGGATTACTGGCGCGCCAGGAGGTGACGGTGGTCAAGGACATTGCCGACTTGCCCCTGCTGGCGCTGGACCGGCATCGGATGCTGCTGATTCTGGTGAACCTGATCAACAATGCCAAGCAGGCGTTGGACGGCGTGATCGATCGCAGCCC